>JAOPWK010000037.1 GCA_025965735.1 Frankiales bacterium | reverse complement strand
TCGCGACGGCGAGCAGGCCCAGCAGCAGCCGGCGGCGGCGGGCGGCCGGCGTCAGCGGGGTGCGCTCGGCGAAGCGGGTGCGCATCGCGGCGAGCCGGCTGGCCGGCAGCTCCTCGAGGTCCTCGTCGACCCGCGCGGCCGGCCGCTCAGCCGACCCGGAGCGGCGGGAGAGCACCCGCATCGCGTCCTGGAAGCGGTCCGCGGAACGCAGGCTCGTGTCGTGCTTGCGCAGGGCCATGGGCACCAGGACGGCGAGCCAGGCGCCGACGATGGCGAGGAGAATCAGTCCGCTGCCCACGGCGCCGAACGGTAGTGATCAGCACACGCTCGGTGGCGACGGCGCGCCGGGCGTCAGGCGTGTTTCTGCAGGTAGGCCTGCAGGACCCCGCCGGGGTGGTCGTCGCGCAGCAGTGCGAAGCAGACGTGGTCGCGCCAGTCCTCGTCGATGAACAGGTACTTCGCGTGCCGGCCCTCCTCCCGGAAGCCGAGCTTCTCGACGACGCGTCGCGAGGCGGCGTTCTCCGGGCGGACGTTCGCCTCGACGCGGTGCAGCCCGACGGGGCCGAAGCAGTGGTCCAGCACCAGCGCGAGCGCCGTCGGCAGCACCCCACGGCCGGCGACCCGCTCGTCCACCCAGTAGCCGACGTAGCCGCACTCGAACGCCCCGCGCACGATGCTGTTCACCGTCACCTGGCCGGACAGCCGGCCCTGTACGAGCACGGCCATCGGCAGCACCCGGCCGGCCCGCGCCTCCCGTCGCTGCGTGCGCAGCATCGCCGCGAACACGGCCGTGCTGTGCCGGTCGCGCCAGCTGGCCGGCGGCAGGCTGGGGTTGCGCCCCTCCCAGCGGGTGAGCCACCCCTCGTTGCGGATGCGGCACTCGGACCAGGCGGCGGCGTCCCGCGCACGCAGCGGGCGCACCTCGACGTCGCCGTGCGCCAGCCGGGCCGGCCACCCCGGGGCGCTCATGCCCGCCGGACCATCAGTGGTCGCCGCCGCGCAGCTGTGCCAGGGCGTGGTCGAGCAGCGGCGCGAGCACCTCGACGCCGTCGCGGACGCCGCCGGTGGACCCCGGCAGGTTGACCACCAGCGTCGTGCCGATGGTGCCGGCGACACCCCGGCTCAGGACCGACGTCGGGACCTTGCCCGCGTTCCGCTGCCGCAGCGCCTCCGCGATGCCCGGCAGCTCGCGGTCCAGCAGCGGCCGGGTCGCCTCCGGCGTCACGTCCCGCGGCGAGATGCCGGTGCCGCCCGTCGTCACCACCAGGTCGTACTCCGACGCGGCGGCGCGCAGTGCCGCCTGCACGGCCTCCACCTCGTCCGGCACGACAACGGGATCGCCTGCGCGCACGCCGGTCTCGCGCAGCAGCGAGGCGAGCAGCGGCCCGGAGGCGTCCTCGCGCTCGCCGCGGGAGGAGCGGTCCGAGACCGTGATGACCCCGGCGCGCCAGCTCATCTGCTCCAGTCGCCCTTCTTGCCGCCGGTCTTGCTCTCGACCTGGATGCGGCCGATGACCGCGCGGGGGTCGACCGCCTTGGTCATGTCCACCAGCGTCAGGCAGGCGACGGAGACGGCGGTCAGCGCCTCCATCTCCACGCCGGTGCGGTCGGCGGTGCGGGCGGTCGCGGTCACGGTCACGCCCTGGTCGTCGACCGCGAGGTCGACGGTGACACCGGACAGCCCGATCGGGTGGCAGAGCGGCACGAGGTCGGGGGTGCGCTTGGCGCCCATGATGCCGGCGACCCGGGCGACGGCGAGGGCGTCGCCCTTGGGCACGCCCTGCCCGCGCAGCAGCGCGACGCACTCGGGCGACAGGTCGACGCGGCCCGTCGCGGTCGCGGTGCGGGCGGTGACGTCCTTGCTGCCGACGTCGACCATCCGCGCGGCGCCGGACTCGTCCAGGTGCGTGAAGCCGGAGCTCACCACGACATCAGCCTCCGCTCCACAAGCAGGCGGCACGCCCGCTCCTTCGTCACGAGGCGCCGCCCGCATGCTCCGCTCATCGGCCGCGGCGCTCCAGCACCAGCACGTCGACCGGCTCGCCGGCCGGGACCTTCTCGACGTCCTCGGGCACGATCGCCAGCGCGTTGGCGCGGGAGAGGCCAGCCAGCAGGTGCGAGCCGGGGCCGCTGACGGGCGTCACGACGTACGCGCCCTTCTTCACCTCGAGGGCGACCCGCAGGAACGACCGCTTGCCGGGTGGGCTGGTCAGCGCCTTGCTCGTCACGGCCCGGACCTTCGGCCGCTCGATCGGCGTGGCACCGAGCATCTTGCGCAGGGCCGGGCGCACGAAGGCCTCGAACGAGACCAGCGCGCTGACCGGGTTGCCGGGCAGGCCGAAGACCGGCGTGGCGTCGGGGCCGATCGTGCCGAAGCCCTGCGGCATGCCGGGCTGCATCGCGACCTTGTCGAAGCCGACCGTCCCGAGGCGCGACAGCACCTCCTTGACGACGTCGTACGCCCCGACGGACACGCCGCCGCTCGTCACCAGCACGTCGGCCCGCACGAGCTGGTCCTCCAGCGTCGAGGCCAGCAGCCGCGGGTCGTCCGGGACGATGCCGACGCGGTACGCGATCGCGCCGGCCTCGACGGCGGCGGCGGTGAGCGCCAGGCTGTTGCTGTCGTAGATGCGCCCGGGCGCCAGCGGGTTGCCGGCCTCGGTCAGCTCGCTGCCGGTGGAGACGACGACCACGCGCGGGCGCGGGCGGACCATCAGCCGTGAGCGGCCGACGGCAGCGGCCAGCCCGACCTGCACCGCGCCGAGGTGCGTGCCCTCCGTCAGGACGACCTCGCCCTCGGCCACGTCCTCGCCGATCCCCCGGACGTGCGCGCCCACCGGGGCGCTCTTGCGGATGCTCACCTGGGCGACGCCGCCGTCGGTCCACTCCAGCGGCACGACCGCGTCGGCGCCGGCGGGCATCATCGCGCCGGTCATGATCCGGACGCAGACGCCCGGCTGGACGCGCAGCGGGGAGGCCGGTCCGGCGGCGACGTCCCCGGTCACGGGCAGCACCACCGGACGGTCCTCGCGGGCGCCGGCCACGTCGGCGGCGCGCACGGCGTAGCCGTCCATGGAGCTGTTGTCGAAGGCGGGCAGCGGCGCGGGCGCGACCACGTCCTCGGTGAGGACGCAGCCGTGCGCGTCCATCAGGCCGAGCTGCAGCGGGGACAGCGGCTGGACGACGTCCAGGATCCGGGCGAGGTGCTCCGCGACGGTGATCAAGGCTGCCCGGGGAACGAGGGACTGTCCAGCCACTCGCGCAGCCACGCGAGCAGCGGCGGCCCGAGGTCGTCCCGCTCGGCGGCCAGCCGCACGACCGCCTTGAGGTAGTCGAGCCGGTCTCCGGTGTCGTAGCGGCGGCCGCGGAAGACCACGCCGTGCACCGGCTCGGTGGCGATGAGCTCCTGGAGCGCGTCGGTCAGCTGGTACTCGCCGCCGCGGCCCGGCGGGATCGTGCGCAGCACCTCGAACACCGACGGCGCCAGCACGTAGCGGCCGATGATCGCGAGGTCGCTCGGGGCCTCGTCGGCCGGCGGCTTCTCCACCAGCCCGGTGATGCGCACGACGTCGCCCGAGCCGTCGACCGCCGCGCAGCCGTACAGGCTGATCTGGTCGTGCGGCACCTCCATGAGCGCGATGACGCTGCCGCCCTTCTCCTGCTGCACGGCCACCATCTGCTCGAGCAGCAGGTCGCGGTGGTCGATGAGGTCGTCGCCGAGCAGCACCGCGAACGGCTCGTCGCCCACGTGCTGGGCAGCGGCGAGCACCGCGTGACCGAGCCCCTTGGCGTCGCCCTGGCGCACGTAGTGGACGGCGGCCAGCTCGTTGGTGTGCCGGACCGCCTCCAGGCGGACGGCGTCGCCCTTGGCCTCCAGCGCCAGCTCCAGCTCGACGGCGCGGTCGAAGTGGTCCTCCAGCGGGCGCTTGTTCCGCCCGGTCACCATGAGCACGTCGGTCAGGCCGGCGCGCACGGCCTCCTCCACGACGTACTGGATCGCGGGCTTGTCAACGACCGGGAGCATCTCCTTGGGGGAGGCCTTGGTGGCCGGCAGGAAGCGGGTGCCGAGGCCGGCCGCAGGGATGACGGCCTTCGTGACGGACATGCGGGCGACCCTACGACCCGGTCAGTCCTCGGGTGCGCCCACGTCCGCCAGCCGCCAGGTGTCGCGCCCTGCGCGCTTGGCTGTGTAGAGGGCCTCGTCAGCGCGGCGCAGCAGGCTGGTGGATCCCGCGCCGTGCAGCGGGAAGACGGCCACGCCGACGCTGACGGTGACCTCCAGCGGCACCTCGCCGGGCTCGCCGAACGGGCGGCGCCGGACCGCGCTGCGCAGGCGCTCGGCCGCCTGCACCGCACCCTCCTCGTCGGTCTCCGGGAGGATCACGACGAACTCCTCGCCGCCGTAGCGGGCCACCGTGTCGACGTCGCGCACCTGCGCCCGCGCCCGCCCCGCCAGCTCGACGAGGACCGCGTCCCCGCGCTGGTGGCCGTAGACGTCGTTGACCAGCTTGAAGTGGTCGAGGTCCAGCATGAGCAGCGCCAGCGGCCGGCCGAAGCGGGCGGCGCGCTCGATCTCCTTGCCGATGGTCATCGTGAAGTAGCGGTAGTTCCACAGGCCGGTCAGCCCGTCGGTGATCGACAGCCGGCGGGCCTCCTCGTGCAGGACGACGTTGTCGACGGCGACGGTGGCCTGGCTGGTGAAGGTGCGCAGCGTGGCGAGGTCGGCCTCGTCGAAGGGCTCGCCGTCCTCGCGGTCGTAGAGCGTGAGGACGCCGATGACGGTGGTGGAGGACCTCAGCGGCACGGCGAGCAGCGTGGCCCCGTCGGGCTCGCCGGGGGCGGGCAGCAGGTCGCCGCTGCCGACCTTGCCGCGCAGGGCGTCGCCGCTGCGGGCCACCCGACCGGCGATCCCGACGCCGAGCGGCAGCCGCAGGTCGGCGGACACGCCGCGCTCCTCCAGCCCCTGGCTCACGGCGAGCTCGAGCTCGCTGCGGTCGGCCCCGAGCAGCAGCACCGCACCGGCGCGGGCCCGGGTCGAGGCCATGGCCGTCTCGAGCACCACGCTGAGGATGCGGTCCAGGTCGTGCGTGGCCGACAGCGTGTCGCCGATGCGGGCGACGCCGGCCTGCAGCTCGTCGCGGCTGGCCTGCAGCGCGCCCACGTAGCTGCGCAGCTCCTCGGTCATGATGTTGAAGGACTCGGCCAGGTGCCCGACCTCGTCGCGGCTGCGCACCTCGATGGTGGTGTCGAGGTCGCCCTGCGCGACGCGGGCGGCGGCCTCGCCCAGCTCGCCGAGCGGGCGCGTGGTGGCCCGCGCGAGCAGCAGGGCGATGCCGACGGCGAGCACGACGGCGACCGCCGCGACGCCGAGCGCCACCACGACGACGTCGGGCCCCTCGCCGGCGCGCTGGCTGACCAGCACCGCGACCGGCTGCCCGGGCCGCGCCGGCGCGATCACCGCGAACACGTCTTCACCGTGCACGGGCGCGTCCTCGGCCCGCAGCGCCTGGCGCACCAGCGCGTCCGGCACCGG
>JAOPWK010000050.1 GCA_025965735.1 Frankiales bacterium | reverse complement strand
GCGTGCCGGCGGCGAGCAGCGCCGCGGCGAGCGGGCGGGTACGGGACATCGGGGGCAGCTCCTGGTCGTGGGTACTGCTCACTTCGACGCTGGCAGCAGGGATCCTGCCCAGGGGCCGCGCGGTGCCGGGGCTGACGGCCGGATCGACCGATAGGGTCGCGGCGTCAGGACGAACCGAGGGGGACAGCGTGGCAGAGCAGCTCGACGCGCCCGCGTCTGAGCTCTCGACCCGCGTCTGGACCATCCCGAACGTCCTGTCGATGCTCCGCCTGGCCGGGGTCCCGCTGTTCCTCTACTGGGTGCTGGTCTCCGAGCAGGACGGCCGCGCGATCCTGCTCCTGATGGCCGCCGGGGCCAGCGACTACTTCGACGGGCTGATCGCCCGCAAGTACGGCCAGTTCACCCGGCTCGGCGCCCTGCTCGACCCGCTGGCCGACCGCCTCTACATCCTGGCCACGCTGCTGGCGCTGGTCTACCGCGACGGCCTGCCGCTGTGGTGGGCGCTGACCCTCATCGGCCGCGACGCGGTCCTGTCGTGCTTCCTGCCGGTGCTGCGCCGGGCCGGCCACGGGCCGCTGCCCGTGCACTTCCTGGGCAAGGCGGCGACCTTCAACCTGCTCTACGCCTTCCCGATGCTGCTGGCTGCGCTGCCCGGCAACGACGGGCTGCTCGCGACGGTCTTCCGTCCGATGGGCTGGGCGTTCGCGACCTGGGGCAGCGTGCTCTACCTCTGGGCCGGCGTGCTGTACGTGCTGCAGGTGCGCCAGGTCCTGCGGGACGACCGGACAGCGGACTCGACCCCGACGTGACGCGGGGGCCCGCCCGGGGCAGGACGACCGCATGAAGGCGGTCGTCATGGCCGGCGGCGAGGGCACCCGCCTGCGGCCGATGACGGCCAATCAGCCCAAGCCGCTGCTGCCGGTGGTCAACCGGCCGATCATGGAGCACGTGCTGCGGCTGCTGAAGCGGCACGGCTTCGACGAGACCGTCGTGACGGTGCAGTTCCTGGCCAGCCTGGTCCGGACCTACTTCGGGGACGGCGAGGACCTCGGGATGCACCTGTCGTACGCCACCGAGGAGACGCCGCTCGGCACGGCCGGCTCGGTGCGCAACGCGCAGGCTGCGCTGCGCGACGACGCCTTCCTGGTCATCTCCGGCGACGCGCTGACCGACATCGACCTCGGCGCGCTGGTCCGGGCGCACCGGTCGACGGGTGCGCTGGTCACGGCCTGCCTGACGCGGGTGCCGGACCCGCTGGAGTTCGGCATCGTCATCCAGCGCGAGGACGGCCGCATCGACCGCTTCCTGGAGAAGCCGACATGGGGGCAGGTCTTCAGCGACACCGTCAACACCGGCATCTACGTGATGGAGCCCGAGGTCTTCGACCACGTCGAGCCCGGCGTCGCCGTGGACTGGTCCGGCGACGTCTTCCCCCGGCTGCTGCAGAGGGGAGCGCCGCTCTACGGCCACGTCGCGGAGGGGTACTGGGAGGACGTCGGGAGCCTGGAGTCCTACATCCGGGCGCAGGCCGACGTGCTGCACCGGCGGGTGGACGTGGAGATCGACGGCTTCGAGATGGCGCCGGGCGTGTGGGTCGGGCAGGGCGTCGACATCGACCCGGACGCCCGGCTGACCGGGCCGCTCTGCATCGGCGACTACGTCAAGGTCGAGGCCGGGGCGCGGGTCGGCGAGCTGTGCGTGCTCGGCGACAACGTCGTCGTCAAGGGCGGCGCCTCGCTCGAGCGCGCCGTCGTCCACGACAACGTCTTCGTCGGTCCGCAGGTCAGCCTGCGCGGCGCCGTCATCGGCAAGAACACCGACGTGATGCGCGCCGCCCGGATCGGCGAGGGCGCCGTCGTGGGCGACGAGTGCGTCGTGGAGGAGGAGGCCTACCTCGCCGACGGCGTGAAGGTCTACCCGTTCAAGACCATCGAGGCCGGGGCGGTCCTGCACACGAGCGTCATCTGGGAGAGCCGCGGGAGCGCCTCGCTGTTCGGCCCGCGCGGCGTCTCGGGCCTGGTGAACGTCGAGATCACGCCGGAGTACGTCGTGCGGCTGGCCTCGGCGTACGCCACCACGCTGCCGAAGGGGAGCGTCGTCGTGACGGCGCGGGACGCCTCCCGCGCCGCCCGGGCGCTCAAGCGCGCGGTCATCTCCGCCCTGAACTCCAGCGCCATCGACGTGCGCGACCTCGAGGTGGCGCCGCTGCCGGTGACGCGCTTCATGACCTCGCGCAGCGACGCGACCGGCGGGATCGTGCTGCGGACGACACCGGACGACCCGCAGTCGGTCGACATCGTCTTCCTCGACGCCGGCGGCGGCGACCTGCCGCCCGCCCGGCAGCGGGCGCTGGAGCGGGTGTTCAGCCGGCAGGAGTTCCGCCGGGCCTTCCCCGGCGAGATCGCCGAGCTGACGTTCCCCTCGCGCACGGTCGAGACGTACGTCCAGGAGCTGATGCGGACGATCGACGTCAGCGGTGTCGCCGAGGCCGGCCTCAAGGTCGTGCTCGACACCAGCGGCGGGTCGGTGTCGCTGGTCCTGCCGGCTCTGCTCGGCCGGCTCGGCGTCGAGGTGCTGACCGTCAACAACCGGCTGGACGAGAGCGCCACCAGCGAGACGGTGGCCGACCACATGCGCGACCTCGAGCGGCTCGGGGACCTGGTGTCCAGTTCCCGGGCGGCGTTCGGCGTCCGGTTCGACTCGGTGGGGGAGCGGCTCTCGCTCGTGGACGAGCGCGGCCGGCTGATCCACGACGACCGCGCGCTGCTGGTCGTGCTCGACCTGGTGGCCGCCGAGCGCCGCAGCGGGCGGGTCGCGCTGCCGGTGACCACGACCCGCGTGGCCGAGCAGGTGACCACCTTCCACGGGACCGAGGTGCTCTGGACCTCCACCTCACCCGCAGACCTCACCCGGGCGGCGGATGTGCCAGAGGTGATCTTCGCCGGGGACGGCCGCGGCGGGTTCGTCATGCCGGAGCTGTCTTCCGCGCTGGACGGGATCGCCGCGTTCGTCCGGCTGCTGGGCCTGGTGGCCCGCACCCGGCTGACGCTCAGCCAGATCGACGCGCGCATCCCGCAGGCCCACCTGGTTCGCCGGTCCGTCCCGACGCCCTGGGCGGTCAAGGGCGCGGTCATGCGAACCGTCATGGAGGCCGCGGACGGCCGGGAGGTGGACACCACCGACGGCGTACGGGTGGTGGAGCCAGGCGGTTGGGCGCTCGTGCTGCCGGACCCCTCCGAAGCGGTCACGCACGTGTGGGCCGAGGGCCGGGACGCGGCCAGCGCAGCCGAGCTGGTCACCCGCTGGGCCGAGGTCGTGGAGTCGACTCAGCCGTAGGAGGGCGTCGCTGAGGCAGGATGGCAGCGTGACGAGCGCGCCGCCCCGCCGTGTGGACGGGTCCATGTCGCTGCTCGTCGACATGATGAACAACACGTTGGACGAGGGCTATGCCGAGCGGGCCACCCGCAAGGCCGACGGCCCGCCTCCGCCGCGCGCCTCGGCGCCGCACCGGTGGACGGCCGTGCTCGCGCTGGTCGCGCTCGGCGTGGTCACCGGTACCGCCGTCGCGCAGGTGCGCGCCCGTCAGGAGGCCAACAGCGGGCTGCGCACCGAGCGGGCCGGGGAGGTCCGCGAGCGGACCCGCGAGACCGCGCGGCTGGCCGGCCAGGCCGAGCAGCTGCGCGCGGAGG
>JAOPWK010000333.1 GCA_025965735.1 Frankiales bacterium | reverse complement strand
TCGGCCGGCTGCCGGGGTGGATCGCGCAGTGGCGCGAGATGATCGAGGACCCGGCGACGAAGATCGGCCGGCCGCGGCAGGTCTACACGGGCCCGGCGCTGCGGCACCTGCCCTCGTAGCTGGGGGGAAGGCTCAGCACCATGTCGCGCTCGGCGACTGGAACTCGACCGACGACTACTCCGGGTAGTCCGGGCCGCGGCGGGCCGAGCCTGCTGCTGCGCAACAGGGCGACGACTTCCCGGACAGGCGCCGTCGGGACCTGCTGCCCCGCGACTCGGACGTCCGCCTGAGCTTGCTCGCCACCGACGGCGCCACCCCCCGGACCCTGCTCGGCGTGCAGCTGCCCCGGCTGGAGCGCCTCGCGCACACGCCGTCGCTGGTCACCGTCACGATCGGCGGCAACGACCTCCTGGCGGCCTACTGCGACACGGCGCGCGCTCACCCTGCTGCCGCGCATCGCGCGGGCGGTGGCGATAGCCCTGCGGCACCCGCTGCTGCAGGAGCCGCCGGTCGCCGTGGGCACCGTGTACGACCCCAGCGACGGCATGGACGACGCGGCTGCGCTGCGGCTGCCGCGGTGGAGCGACGCCGTCTCGGTCATCGGCCGGCTGAACGACGCCCTGTGCCAAGTGGCCATCGAGCACGGGGCTGCCGTCGTCGAGATCGCCCAGCACTTCCACGGCCACGTCCTGCTCGCCCCCCGCCCGGAGGCGCGCGTGGCGCAGCGGGAGCCGCGGCTGTGCAGCGTGATCGAGCCGAACGCGTGGGGCGCGAGCGGGCACGCGCGGCCTTCTGGGACGCCCCGGCCTAGCCGACCATCGCGTCGAGCAGGCGCTCGAGCTCGCGGGCCGTGCCGTGCCGTGCCGTGCCGTGCCGTGCCGTGCCGTGCCGTGCCGTGACAGCCCAACGGCCCTGCACCCGAGGTGGGTGCAGGGCCGTTCAGGCTGAGTGCGGTGCCGCGGGAAGCGGCGGTCGATCAGTAGTAGAGCATCTGGTTGATCTGGCGGGTCAGGTCGGTGTAGTCGTCCTGCTGCCGGTTAGTCAGTGCGGCGAGCTCGGTCGTGAGCGAGGTGAGCTTGGTGGTGTGGCCGGCAACCAGCGGCTCCAGCGTCGTGACCCTGCCAGTGACGGAGCGGAGGCTCACCGTCAGCGAGTCCACCTGACCGGTCAGCAGCGTCAGCGCGCCTTGGGTGTCGCCCTGGAGGACCCGGAGGAACGCCAGGTCCTCGGCGAGCTCGCCCAGGCTGGCCACTGTGGACTCCGTGAGGGTGTCGAGGGCGTCCTCGAGCGCCGCGCGGTTGGCCGTCTCGGTGCTGGTGGCGCGCAGTACCTCTGCAGCGAGGTCGCTGCGGAGCAGCAGCTCGGCCGCCGCGGCGCGGGTCGCCTCGGCGAACACGTCCGCGGCCAGCTTGGTCTCCATCCCCTTGGCGCGGGCGATCTCGCTGTCGATCTGCGCCTGCAGCGACGCGAGCGTCACGTTGATGGCGTCGACCTTCTTCTGCAGGTCCGCGTCGCCGGCGAGGCGTGCGGTCTTCTCGTCGGCCAGCTGAACCAGGATCGACTCGATCGAGGTGTTGGTCGCCTTCTGGAACGCGCTGAGCTCGCTGCTGACGCCGTCGATGCGACCTCCGAGCGCGGTCTCAGCCAGAGCGGCGCGCACAGCCTCCTCGGTCGCGGCGGTGCGGAGGGCGCCCTCAGCGGCGGTGGCGCGGTCGCGCTCGATGGCGAGGTCATTGGTGAGCTTCTGCTCGGCGCTCCTCGCGCGTGCCGCCTCGTCCACATCTCCCTTGATCCGGGCGACCTTCTCCGTCTCGAGGTCCGCCGCCAGCTTCTTGCGTGCCGCCACCTCGTCCCCGAGCGCTCCGTGGTAGATGATCGCGGTGGTCTTGCCCGCGGGCCCCTGGTTGTTCCAGGTCAGGAGCTTCTCGGTGGTGAGGCACCCGGCTGTCGGGTTGACCAGGCGCATGACGCCGGCGTTCGTCACGCACGCCCGGATGACGCCTGACGCGGCCGGGCCGGACCAGGTGGCCGCCGTGGCGGCCATAGCCACTCCGCCCGTGAGGGTCAGCGCGGCAGCGCCTGCGACAACAGTGATGGGAAGGGTGCGCATCTACGCCTCCGGACTGGATCAGGGACTCGGATTCGCCACTTCGCTCCCCGACGGCCGTAGGCGACCAATGATGCTGTCGGATCGATGCGCTGCCCGCAGCGCCTGCTGGCGCCGCTGGGAGCATGTTGGCAGCCCTTTGGCCGGTTTCGCCCCGCCGCAAGCAGAGATGACCCGAACTTAGCCACTTCTGTCATCCGCCCTGATCCTTTAGGCCTAGTACGCGGGCCTTGACACCCTGCACCGGGTATGACTAGCCCGGCAGGTGGCTTTGCATGATCTTGGCCAGGCGCTGCGCCTTCGGCTCGCTCGAGAAGCGGGCCGTCCCCACGTCGAACAGGCTCAGCACGTAGCGGTCGACCTGCCAGAAGTAGGCATGGCCGATGAGGTCGCCCGTCGGCCGCTCGTCGACGTACCGGTAGCCGACCGAGTTCGGCCCGAGGAACGCGCTGTCCAGCAGCTCCGCGCGCCCGTCGAAGATCTTGTCCTGGCGCCCCTTGAACAGCGTGTAGGCGCTGGTGGCGTCCTCCGACGTCGCGTACTGCTGCGCCTGCGAGGCGATGTAGTTGCCGTCCCGCGTCGGGGTGGCCGTCTCTGGAGGCGCCGGCGTGGAGACGGTCGCCTCCAGCAGGCCGGGCGACAGGAACCTGTTGACGTACCCGGACTGGAAGCCCAGCTCGGTCAGGCGCCGGTTGTCAGCCTCGGCCGCGGCGAACTCCTTGGCCGTACGGCGGCCGGACAGCTTCGGAGCGAGGGCCGTGCCCTTAGGAGCGGCGCCGGGCTGCAGCACGAGTGCGCCGACGCTGTCGGCACCCACGGGTCCCCTCGGCCCCGCGCGCGCGAGCTCCGCTGCTCGCGACAGCGCCAGCTCCTGCGTCACGACGCCGGCACCGCCGGCCTCCACGAGGACCCTCGCGGTGTTCTCCTGCTGCCAGGTGAAGGCGAAGCTCGGCCCGGCCAGGTTCGGGAGCGTCAGCTCGTACCCCCTGCCGCGCTCCCCGAGTGAGGGAGCCGCGAAGGAGGTCGAGGACGTGGCGGAAGCGGCCACCAGCCGCGACAGGACCTCAAGGCCTGCCGAGGCTGCGCCGGCGGACGGGAAGACGACGGCGAACGAGTCGACGACGTGCGCCTGCTCCACCGCCGCGGGCGTCGACCCGCCCGTGAACACCGACAGGTGGGCACCCTCGAAACCGGCTTCCTCGAGCAGCGCCTTCTCCTGCGCGGCGTCCTGGTCACCGGACAGCAGCTTGTCCAGCGACCGGGGTCCCGAGGCCTGATCGAGGTAGGTCGTCCCGACGGGGGCCTCGGCCGGCTGCAGGACGATCGCGGACAGGTCGGGCGCAGCGGCCGAAGCGGTCGCGCCTCCGCTGGGCTCGGGCGAGGCGCCCTGCCCGCTGCACGCGACCAGGAGGGCCGCCGCCAGGAGCGTGAGGGCGACGCGGCCGGCGTTGCTCGCCCTCGGATCCAGCGAGCGCATCAGCGGCCGTCCACCTTCACCAAGAAGCAGGGAGTCCTACCGCTCGCCGCGCGGGTGCCGAACGAGCCGGTGCCGTCACGGCAGCAGAGCGACGACGGTACCCGTGCCCGGAGTGGTCGGCGTGGGGCCGTAACCGGCCGCCGTCCGCATGATCGCCCAGCGCGTTCCGGCCACGTCGCCGATCGCCCCGAACGGCGTGATGCTCGGCGTGACGGCCACGAGCATGAAGGAGGGGACGCTGGCAGGTGCCCGGCCCGTGATGATGCGGGGCGTGCCGACCGGCGGGATGGTCAGCGGCATCCGGGTGTTCGGCGCGGCGTTCTTCACGAAGCCCTGGAAGGTGCTGGACGACTTGCCGCTCGTCGGGTTTGCGGCGGCCCATCCCGCACCCCAGAAGGTGTTGGTCACTGCGGGCGCTGCAGGCGACGCCACAGCCGTGCGGTTGCCGAGGGCGAACGTCCCCCCGGAGCTGAAGCCGTAGGCCAGCAGTGGCACGACCACGCGGGTCTTCGACCACTGCTGCTGGCCGGGTGCCAGGCCGGGCGCAGGACCGGTGCCGACGGAGGTGCCGGTCGGCCGGTTGACCGGTCCGATGCCGACGGCCGCCACGTCGACCGTCACCTGCTTGAGCCCCAGGGCGCTGGGAGCGTAGGTGTGGGTGCCACTGACCGTGAAACCACCGGCCGGGTCGGCCTTGACGACGCCGGCGGACGTCGTGCCGTCGCCCCAGGACACGGAGGCGATGTAGTCCGTGAGACGGGCTCCGGGCTCGCTGTCCTTCAGGTGCGCCAGGGGCGCGCTGCCCGACCCGCGCCACAGCAGTACGCGGCTCCCGTCGGCGGTGAGCGCGCTGTTGGACAGGGCGGTTGCCACGATGGGCGCATCGGCCGTGGTGGTCGGCGGGTAGGCAGTCACCGTGGATCCGTCCACGCTCTTGATCACGACAGCCACCGTGGGCGTGCCGCGCAGGGCATACGTGTGGCTGGGTGCGGTGACGACGAACCCGCCGTCCGGGTGGGAGGCGACCTGAGCGACGGAGGCCTGCGAGGTGTCGCCCCAGTTGACGGTGGCGGAGAACTCGCTGGCCTGGCTCGTCGGGTTCGCGTCCGTGAAGCGCGCCACGACCGCGCCTTCCGGCGTCGGCACGTTCAGGACGGTCATGAGCGGAGGCGCCGACGTGACGGTCAGCGGAGCGTCCCTGACGTCCGCACGGGCGATGGTCACTGCGTGCACTGCCGGGTTGCTCACCTCCCGCACCGTGGTGGTGATCCGGTACGTGCCGACCTCGGCGTAGGTGTGCGCGCCCTCGACCTGGAACGCCGCGCCGGTGCCGGTCACGGTGCCCGGGGTGACAGTGCCGTCGCCCCAGTCGACGCTGGCGGTCCAGACGGGTGCGGCGCTCTGGGTGCTGGCGGCCGGGTCGATGTCGTAGAGCTTCGCGACGACACCGCTCGTGCTCGCCCCCTCCGTCGCGGGCAGGACGGGGGGAACGCTCCCGGCCGAGATCGGGTTGGGGTTGGGCGCCACCGTGAAGGGCGCGAGTGTCACGGTGTTGAAGCCGCCCAGCTCCCACGTGTTGTCTACCCGCTCGAGGTCGGCACCGCCGAGGCTCTG
Source organism: Frankiales bacterium (assembly GCA_025965735.1). GTDB lineage: Bacteria > Actinomycetota > Actinomycetes > Mycobacteriales > SCTD01 > SCTD01. The sequence continues at coordinate 1,153 of JAOPWK010000333.1, read as the reverse complement.
CGTGTCCGTCCAGACGGGGCCGAGGTCGACGTCGATCCCGTCGAAGATCTCGCAGCACCCGCCGATGCTGGCGGTGAGGGAGAGCGCCTCGACGCGGTTGCTGCCTCTCACGCGGTCGTAGATGCGGTCGGTGATCGTGGTCTTCGCCAGCGACACGGTCGGGGTGATGTGCAGGACCCTGGTCGGGTTCAGCTGCAGCGAGTGCCCCAGCGGGAAGGTGACGGTCGTCCCGCGGTCCGACATGACGACGTTGCCGTCCGGGTCGAGGACGGAGTACGGCACCCGCATCTTGAGGTCGAGCGTGATGTTGGTGGACGGCTCGAAGGTGAGCTCCTGGTGCTCGGTCATGATGCCCGTGAGGACGTCGCTGATCGTCGTGTAGCTGACGCCTGTGCCGTCGAAGGTCGCCTCGAGGTTCGGGAACCCGGTCGGCAGGCTCGTGAGCTTGCCGACCCAATCGACCGCCGAGATCGGGAGGACCATGTACTCCTGGTGGCCGCCGGCAAAGAGATCCTCGCCGTCGACGCTGGTGGTGCCGAGCTTGACGTCGGGGAACGCCATGTAGCCGTTGTTCTCGCAGAAGCCGCCCTCGTTGGCGTAGGACCCGGTGCCGAAGAGGGCGTTCTCCGCCGCACCGAAGCAGTGCGTGAGGCCGAGTCCCTGCACCAGGGTCAGGTCGCTGGCGCTCAGCGTGAGGAGCGACCCGGAGGCCGGGGACCCCGGGATGTCGATGTCGAAGATCGAGCCGCCGACGCAACCGCCGACGCAGATCTCTCCCTCGGCCGACGCGTGGAAGTCGAAGCTGGCGTCCAGCGACATGCTGCTAAAGCTCGGGTAGACGCTGCTGATCGACGCGCCGGCGGCGACCGTGGGTGCCGTGGTGGTGATGGTCACCGGCGCGCCCTGCGCGAACGAGTCGTCAGCTGGGCCCGTGATGCCGAAAGTCACCGGGTAGTCGACGCCGACGGTCCCGCCGCTGAGCCCGTTGAGCGACTGGGACATCCCGATGTGGCCGCTGGTGGAGGCGGTGAACCGCGCGCCGTAGTCCCCGAAGTTGATGCACGGGACCAGCGGCAGGCACAGCTCCACCGAGGTCACCTCGTCGAAGCCACCCGACTCGTTCCAGCTCTGGTGGAACAGCGGCGTGGTGATG
>JAOPWK010000045.1 GCA_025965735.1 Frankiales bacterium | reverse complement strand
TCGTCGCTTCCGCTCGTGGGCCCCGTTGGGGCCGATGGATGAACCATGCCGTCGGCGGCCCCGGCTGCGGATCGGGTAAACGGTCCGGTACGGCTGACCGTCCGGTCAGCGCGCATGGCCCGCTGTGCCTACGCCGGCATGGGCACGATGCAATGGCCCACGGCCACCCGGATCGGGACACATCTGGCGGAGCACCGGGGAACCCAGCCAGGCAGCAGATCAGACGGCCGCAGCCATCCGGTCGCCTGTCAGCCGTAGAAGAGGCGCTCCACCACGGCCCGCGCCCGACGTGTCGCCCGCCGGTAGTCGTCCAGGAAGTCCCCCTGCGTGTCCGCAGGGTAGCCGAGCGCCCGTGCCACCCCGGCCAGGTCGCGGCCGCTGGACGGCAGCCCCTCGGCGGGCTTCCCGCGCACCAGGACCAGGGCGTTGCGGACGTGCGCGACCAGCGACCAGGAGGCCTCCAGCACCTCACCGTCGGCCGGGTCGAGGAGCCCGGCGGAGACCGCGGCCCGCAGCGCCGGCAGCGTGCTGGTCGTCCGCAGCGCCGGCACTTCGTGGGCGTGCTGCAGCTGCAGCAGCTGGACCACCCACTCGACGTCCGCGAGCCCTCCGGGCCCCATCTTCAGGGCCAGCTTCGGGTCGACGCCGCGCGGCAGCCGCTCGGTCTCCATTCGCGCCTTGATGCGCCGGATCTCCCGCACCTGCTCGACCGTCAGCCCGCCGGCGGGGTAGCGCAGCGGCGCGATGGAAGCCAGGAACTCCTCCGCCAGGTCGACGTCGCCCGCGACGTGTGCCGCGCGCAGCAGTGCCTGGCTCTCCCAGACGTGGCTCCACCGCGCGTAGTAGGCGGCGTACGAGGCGAGGCTGCGCGAGAGCGGCCCCTGCTTGCCCTCGGGCCGTAGGTCGGCGTCGACGACCAGCGGCGGGTCGGGAGCGGGAAGCGCCAGCAGGCGGCGCATCTCGTGCGCGACGTCGTGCGCGACGGCCTCTGCGTCGACCGCGCCAGGATGCGGGTCGTGCACGAACAGCACGTCGGCGTCGCTGCCGTAGCCCTGCTCCTGACCGCCCAGCCGGCCCATGGCGATGACGGCGAAGCGCATCGGCAGCAGGCTGCGCCGCTCCGCCTCCACCTTGCGTACGGAGGTGGCCAGCGCCGCGGCCAGGACAGCAGCGGCGACGTCGGAGAGGGCTTGCCCGACCTGCTCCTGGTTCACCAGACCCAGCAGGTCCGCGCACGCCACGCGCAGCAGCTCCTCGCGGCGCAGACCCCGGGCGGCGGCGACCGCGCCCTCCCAGTCCTCCCGGCGCCGGACCGTCGCGACGAAGGCGTTCTCCATCGCGGCCCGCGGCCGGGGCTGCAGCTCGGCGTCGTCGGCCAGCAGGCGTACGGCCTCTGGCGCCCGGCCGAGCAGGTCGCTCACGAGCCGGCTGCTGGCCAGCAGGTGGGCCAGCCGCTCGGCGGCGCTGCCCTCGTCGCGCAGCAGCCGGAGATACCAGGGCGTCGAGCCCAGCGCGTCGGACACCTGCCGGAAGGCGTGCAGCCCGGCGTCGGGGTCGGCGGCGTCGGCGAACCAGCCGAGCATCGCCGGCAGCAGCGTCTGCTGGATCGCCGCGCGCCGGGAGACGCCCTCCGTGAGCGCCTGCAGGTGTCGCAGCGCGATCGCCGGCTCGGCGAAGCCCAGGGCCTCGAGCCGGGCCTTGGCCGCCGCCGGGGTCAGCGTGGCGTGGTCGGCAGGCAGTCGGGCGACGGCGGATAGCAGCGGTCGGTAGAACAGCTTCTCGTGCAGCCGGCGCACCTCGCGGCCATAGCCGGCCCGCTCCCGGTTGAAGGTGGTCACCACGTCTTTGCGGTAGCCGACGGCTCGCGCGACGCGGCGCAGCCCCTCCTCGTCGTCCGCCGCCGGCAGCAGGTGCGTGCGGCGTAGCCGGTGCAGCTGCAGCCGGTGCTCCACCGTGCGCAGCCAGCGGTAGGCCTCGGCCAGGTGACGGCTGTCCTCACGACCCACGTAGCCGCCGGCGGCCAGCTGCTCGAGCGCGAGCAGCGTGCTCCCGCTGCGGATGCTGTCGTCGGTGCGGCCGTGCACGAGCTGCAGCAGCTGCACGGCGAACTCCACGTCACGCAGCCCGCCGCGGCCGAGCTTGACCTCCCGGTCGACCTTGTCGCCCTTGAGCGTCGACTCGACCCGGCGGCGCATTGCCTGCACGTCCTCGACGAAACCCTTGCGCTCCCCGACGCTCCACACCATCGGGGCGGTCATCGCGGTGTACGCCGCGCCGAGCTCGAGGTCACCCGCCATCGGCCGCGCCTTGAGCAGCGCCTGGAACTCCCAGGTCTGCGCCCACCGCTTGTAGTACGCCGTGTGGCTGGCCAGGGTGCGTACGAGCGGACCGGCGCCGCCCTCGGGCCGCAGCCCGGCGTCGACCGGCCAGGCCACCTCGCCGCAGACCCGCATCAGCTCGCTGGCCAGCCGATTCGCCGTCTTCAGCGCCGGCTCGTCCTCCTCGCCAGGCAGCGGCTCCGCGACGAACACCACGTCGACGTCGCTGACGTAGTTGAGCTCGCGGCCGCCGGCCTTGCCCATGCCGATGACGGCCAGCCGGCACGGCGCCGCGTCCTGCGGCAGCGTCGCCAGCGCCACCGACAGCGCACCGGTCAGCGTGGCCGCCGCGAGGTCGGCCAGCTCGCCGCCGACGTCCTCCACCGTCACGGCGCCCACCACGTCGCGGGCGGCCAGGGCGAGCAGGCACCGGCGGTACGTCAGGCGCAGCTGCTCGACCGCCTGCGGCCCGGTCAGCGCCGCACGAGCGCCGCCGGTACCCCACGGCAGCGCGTCATCAGCAGGTGCGCCGACGGCGGACAGCATCCGCGACTGCAGTCCGTACAGGCTCGGTCGGACCAGCACGATCTCGTCGTCGGCGAGGTCGTGCCACTGAGCCGGGTAGGCCACCAGGTGGTCGCCCAGCGCGATGCTCGTCCCGAGGACACCGAGCAGCCGGGCACGGAAGTCGCTCTGCTGCAGGGCTTCCCGCAGTTCCGGCCCGTCGTCGGCGGACGTGACCAGCCGGGCGAGCGCCGAGATCGCGAGGTCCGGTTCGGGAGTGTCGGCCGCCGCCGTCACGACGTCCGCGGCCGGCTCGTCCGCCGGCCGGCCGTCGCGCCAGAGGCCGAGCTCGGCCAGCGCCTCCTGCGTGGCGGGGACGTCGGCGAAACCGAGCCGCACCAGCAGGCTGGCGCCGGTCCCGCGCTGGCCGAGGACGCTCACACGCCTCCCCGTGATCCACAGAAGCTCTGGTCCCGTAGGACGAGCTGCGGCGCGCTGAGGGGACCGATGCTTCTGTGGATCACCAGGAGTGGGGTCATGCGAGGTCGAGGCCGTAGCAGCGCGTCCGCGGGTCGTGCGCGTAGTGGCCGAACGCCGCGATGCGCGTCCAGCCCTCGCTCTCGTACAGGCCGACGGCCTCTGGCTGCTCGGTGCCGGTCTCGAGCATCAGCCGGCGCATGCCGACCGCGCGAGCGTGCGCGACCAGCGCCGCCAGCACGGCGCGGGCGATCCCCTTGCCGCGCGCTGGGGGGTCGACGTACATCCGCTTGACCTCGCCGGCGTCCTCGCCGTTCGGCCGGAGGCCGCCGCAGCCGACGGGCACCCCGTCCAGGTCGGCGACGAGCAGCACGCCCGGCGGCAGGAAGTCGCTCGCGGTGGCGGGGCTCAGGCCGCCCTCGCCGTACCGCAGGTCGAGCTCTCGCCCCATCGCCTCGATGAGGCAGACCACGTCGGGGTGGTCGTACGCGACCTCCCGCAGGACGACGCTCACTCGGCGGCGACGATCGGCAGGACCACCCGCCCGCGTCCGCCGGCGATCGCGGCGAAGCGCTCGACGACAGGACGCCAGCAGAGCTCGACCTCCTCGAGCTCCTCGACGGCCCGCTCCGCCAGGGCCACCGGGTCGAGCCCGCCCTCCTCGACGGCCCGGCCGTACACCGCGCCCCAGTACCGCACCATCTCCGGCGGCGTCTCGATGTGGAACTGCAGGCCCCACGCGCGGTCGCCGATGAGGAAAGCCTGGTTCGCGTAGCGCGAGCTGCTGGCCAGGTGCACTGCGCCGGGCGGCAGGTCGACGATGGCGTCCTCGTGCCACTGCACGACGGTCGGCGTGAACGGCACGTCGGCGAACAGCTCGTCGTCCCAGGCGGCGTCGCGCTTGGCCACCAGCCGCGCGCCTGCCTCGATCCCCTCGTCGCCCTTGGCGACGCGGCCGCCGGTCGCCTCGGCCAGCAGCTGCGCCCCGAGGCAGACGCCGAGCGTCGGCACGTGCTCGTCGACGGCGTTGCGCAGCAGCTCCTTGGTGGCCCGCAGCCACGGCGCCGAATCCTCGTCGTAGGCCTGTTGCGGACCGCCCATGACGATCACCGCGTCGTACTGCGTCGGGTCCGTCGGCACGGTGTCCCCGTCCCACGGCTCGACGACGTCGAGCTCGACGCCGGCGGCCTCGAGCCAGGTGCCGACGTTGGCGACACCCTCGGTCGGCGAGTGCGTGACGACCAGCGCGCGCGTGCTCATCAGAGGATCGGGAGGTAGCGGCCGAGCTCGAACGGCGTGACCTCGGCGCGGTAGGCGTTCCACTCGGCCCGCTTGTTGCGCAGGAAGAAGTCGAAGACGTGCTCCCCGAGCGTCTCGGCGACGAGCTCGCTGGACTCCATGACCGAGATCGCCTCCGCGAGGCTGCCGGGCAGCGGGGCGATCCCGAGCGCGCGGCGCTCCTGGTCGGTCAGCGTCCACACGTCGTCCTCGGCCCCGGGCGGCAGCTCGTACCCCTCCTCCACGCCCTTGAGGCCGGCGGCCAGCAGGACGGCGAAGCACAGGTACGGGTTGGTCGCGCTGTCCGGCGAGCGGACCTCGATGCGCGTCGATCCGCTCTTCTTCGGCTTGTACATCGGCACGCGGACCATGGCGCTGCGGTTGTTGCTGCCCCAGCAGACGTACGGCGGCGCCTCCCCGCCGGAGACGAGCCGCTTGTAGGAATTCACCCACTGGTTGGTCACGGCCGTGATCTCCGGTGCGTGCTTGAGCAGACCGGCGATGAAGTGCTTGGCGACCTTGGACAGGTGCAGCGGGTCGCTCGGGTCGTAGAAGGCGTTCTGGTCGCCCTCGAACAGCGACAGGTGGGTGTGCATCCCGCTGCCGGGCTGGTCGCTGAAGGGCTTCGGCATGAAGGTCGCGTACACGCCCTGGGTGAGCGCGACCTCCTTGATGACGTGCCGCGTCGTGAGGATGTTGTCCGCGGTGGACAGCGCGTCGGCGTAGCGCAGGTCGATCTCCTGCTGGCCCGGTGCGACCTCGTGGTGGCTGAACTCCACGGAGATGCCCATCCGCTCGAGCATCGTGATGGCGTCGCGGCGAAAGTCCTGGCTGACGCCGTGGGGCGTCAGGTCGAAGTAGCCGGCGCTGTCGACCGGCACCGGCTTCTCCCCCGGCGCCGGTTGGCCCTTGAGCAGGAAGAACTCGATCTCGGGGTGCGTGTAGAAGGTGAACCCTGCGTCCGCGGCCTTGCCGAGCGCGCGTCGCAGGACGTGCCGCGGGTCGGCCCAGGACGGCGTCCCGTCCGGCATCGTGATGTCGCAGAACATCCGCGCCGTGCCGGGGCCGTCCTCGGTGTCGCGCCACGGCAGCACCTGGAAGGTGGCGGGGTCGGGCTTGGCGAGCATGTCGCTCTCCTGCACCCGGGTGAAGCCCTCGATCGCCGAGCCGTCGAAGCCGATGCCCTCGGTGAACGCCCCCTCCAGCTCGGCCGGCGCGATGGCCACCGACTTGAGGGTCCCGAGCACGTCGGTGAACCACAGCCGGACGAAGCGGATGTCGCGCTCCTCCAGCGTGCGGAGGACGAACTCCTGCTGCTTGTCCACGCGCTCGTGCTCCTAGGTCAGAGGGCTGAGGGTGCTCGGTCCGCAGGACTGCTGCACGCCTTGCTCAGAACACTACGGACCTGGTCGTCCTGACCCGGATCCTGCCCGTCCCGAGGGCAGCCCGAGCGGCTGCCGCGTCGCGGGGTCCTGCCGGTAGAAGCGGACGAGGACGTCGTACAGGGCGGGCTCGAGCTCCCGCAGCTCGCGCGGCCGGTCGAAGAAGACCTCGGTGGCGACCGCGAAGAACTCGCCGGGGTTGGTGGCGCCGTACCAGCGCATGGGCGGCCGGGGCACGCCCCGCACGAGGTCCTCGTAGACGTCGGTGCAGACGCGCACCCAGTCGGCGCGGACGTCCGCCGGGAGCAGCGGCGTCCCGTCCACCGTCCCGTCCGCCATGTCGAGCTTGTGCGCGAACTCGTGCAGCACGACGTTGTGCCCCGGAACGGTGCGGTGCGCGCCGGCGAGCACCTGGTCCCACGCGAGCACGACCGGACCCCGGCCGCCCTGCGCAAGGCCGAGCACGGACATCGGCTCGTCGGTGACCGTTCCCGGGACCAGCCCGGGACGGGTGCCCGACGTCTGGAGGGTGGTCGGGTGCACCACGACGGCGCTCACCAGCCGGTAGTGCTCGACGTCGAGGTCGAGGACGAGCAAGGACGCTTGTGCCGCGATCAGGAGTCGCGTCGTGTCGTCCAGGGCGAAGCCGCGGGCAGCCTCCCAGTGCCGGCTCGCCAGCAGGTGGTCGCTCACCTCCAGCAGGCGGGCCTGCTCCTGGTCCTGCAGGGCGTGCCAGAGCGCGAGGTGCTGCTCGAGGACGTCGACGGCACCAGCCGGCAGACCTGGTCGCCGGGACGTCAGCTTCATGCCCGGCCAACGTGCCGCAGCGCCCGACCGTTACCCGCCACCTCGGCCTTGCACGACGCCACGCCCGCGGGGAACGACGCGGATGCCGAGGTGGACGCCGTCGCTGTGACAGGTTCCGGCGCATGGACGTCATCCAGGTGGTGGGCGCTCACAAGAGCTACCGGCGCAGGGGCAAGCCGCCGGAGCGTGCGCTCGACGGCCTCGACCTCGTCGTCGGCTCAGGCGGCGTGCACGGCTTCCTCGGGCCGAACGGCTCGGGCAAGACCACCACGATCCGGATGCTGCTCGGCCTCGTCCGCGCCGACGCGGGAGAGTTGCGGCTGCTCGGCCGACCCGTGCCCGAGGCGCTGCCCGAGGTCATCGCCGGTGTGGGGGCGCTCGTCGAGACGCCCTTGTTCTTCCCCAACTTCAGCGGCCGGCTCAACCTGCGGCTGCTCGCCGACACCGCGGGGGTCTCACGTCTGCGGGTCGAGGAGTGCCTGGAGCTCGTCGGACTGCAGGGGCGCGGCGACGACCGCTTCAAGGGCTACTCCCTCGGCATGAAGCAACGGCTCGGCATCGCGGCCGCACTGCTCAAGTCGCCCCGGCTGCTGATCCTCGACGAGCCCAGCAACGGGCTGGACCCGGCCGGCATCCGTGAGGTGCGCGAGCTGGTGCAGCGGCTCGGCAGCGACGGACGCACCACGGTCTTCCTGTCCAGCCACCTGCTGGCCGAGATCCAGCAGGTCTGCGACTCGGTCTCCATCATGGCGCGGGGGCGCTGCGTCGCGACCGGCCCGGTCGCGGAGGTCCTGGCAGGCCGGGGCAGCGGGGACGTACGCGTGCGCGTGCCGCAGCAGCAACGGGCGGCGCAGGTGCTGACCGAAGCCGGCTTCGTCGTGACCGAGCAGGACGGCGCGCTGCACGTCCACGGCGTCGACGACGCCGGCGAGATCACTCGGACGCTGGTGCGCAAGCGGCTCTACCTGACCGAGCTCACACCGCTCGCCGCCGACCTGGAGAGCGTCTTCCTGGACCTCACGCGGGAGGCCTCATGACCGACGTGGCGACACCTCCGGTCGTCGCTGCGCCCGCTGGTGACGACGTCGCGGCGCGTGGCTCGCTGCTCCGTGCCGAGGCTCGCCGCTTCACCTCCAGGCGCTTCATCCGGGTGCTGCTCCTGCTCGCCGCGGCCGGCTACGTCGCGGCGATCGCCATCGCCTCGAGCACCGCGTTCGCCAAGACGACGCCGGAAGGTCTCGCGGCCGCGCAGCGCAGCATCGAGCAGCTCGTGGCGGAGCAGGACCGCTACCGCGAGCAGTGCCTGGCGCAGCCCGGACGGCCGGCGGACGTCAGCGACGACCAGTTCTGCGGCACGCCCGCGCGGGGGTCCGACTTCCGCGCCGAGGACTTCCTGGACAAGCGACCGTTCGTCCTGTCCGAGGGCCTGCCTGCCGGTGCGATCGCCGTGGGCGTCGCGGTCGCCGCGCTGAGCTTCCTGATCGGCTCGACGTACATCGGCGCGGAGTGGACGAGCCGGTCGATCGTCGCGCTGCTGTTCTGGCAGCCGCGACGCGTACGGGTCATCGGCGCCAAGCTCGTGGTCCTCACGGCCGCTGCGGTGCTCCTCGCCGTCGTTGCGCAGGCCGTCTGGTGGGCGACGGCACGTGTCATGGCCGGAGCGCTCGGCAAGGCAGGACCCCTGCCTGCGGACTTCTACGGCGACCTGCTCGGCCAGCAGTCGCGCGCGGTGCTGCTCGCGGTGCTGGCGGCACTGCTCGGCTTCGGCATCAGCAACCTCGTGCACAACACCGCCGCCGCGCTGGGCGTCGGGTTCGTCTACTTCGCCGTCGTCGAGACCGCCATCCGCAACCTGCGCCCTGCCTGGCAGGAGTGGCTGCTCACCGACAACGCTGCCGCACTGCTCACCGACGGCGGCTACCGGCTCTACGTCTACGGCGAGGGCTTCGTCGACGAGCGAGGCACCTACGTGGACAGCGGCCGCGAGCTGCTGCTGAGCAACCTCCACGGAGGCCTGGTCCTCGGCTTCGTGACGACTCTCGTGGTCGGGGTCGGCGTGCTGCTGTTCGCCCGGCGCGACCTCCACTAGCCGCCGGCTGGCCCCTCGTCCTCGGCGATGTAGCCCGTCGCGGGGTCGATCATGCTGAGGAAGCTGCGGATGCTCTCCCGGTGCCATTCCTCCGGCATGTCCTCACCACCGCTGGAGCCGAAGCCGTAGCCCTTGTTGGGGCCACTGGTCCAGTCGTAGTCCGTGCCACCGCCACGGCCGCAACGGACGGCGAACACCTCGCCGTCGACCTCCAGCGTGTGGAGCAGCCGCCCCCTCCCGGCCCCCGCCTGCGGGTCCAGGCCGGGGACCGCTTCCCCGCGACCGTCGTGGCTCTGCACCAGGCGGAGCCTAGGTGCCGGCAGCTGCTCGACGGGCGGTCCGCGTGCGTCCCAGAGCAGCGGCCATCAGGCCGACGACCGCCCCCACGCCCAAGGCCGCCCACCGACTGCAGCCGAGCGGCGCAAGGACGTCCTGCCAGCCGAGCAGCGTGAAGCAGTCGGTCACCGACGGACAGACCCTGCCCTGCGCGCAGTCGTACTGCGCGTGCTCGACGCGCACCGGGACGGTCAGCACGAACGTCACGAGCCCCAGCGCGAACGAGCCGAGGCTGCCCATGTGCCCTCTGACTCCGCGGCCGTCCTGGCGGTTCCACCGCCACCCACCGGCCGAGGGAACACCTGCCGGTGCGCCCGGTTGCCCTAGAGGAGCCCTGACCCCGACTCCCTGGAGCCACGATGACCACCACCGACAGCACCGTCGCCGCGAGCGGCACCTTCTCCCTCGGCGGCGACCTGCCCGTGCACCGCCTCGGCTACGGCGCGATGCGCATCACCGGCGAGGGCATCTGGGGCCCGCCGAAGGACACCGACGAGGCGCTGCGTGTCGTGCGCCGGGCCCTCGAGCTCGGCGTCGACTTCATCGACACGGCCGACAGCTATGGGCCCTTCGTCTCCGAGGACCTCATCCGCGAGGCGCTGCACCCGTACGACGGCGTCGTCATCGCGACCAAGGGCGGCCTGACCCGCAGCGGCCCCGGCGTCTGGGAGCAGGTCGGCCGGCCGGAGTACCTGCGCCAGTGCGTCGAGATGAGCCTGCGCCGCCTCGGGGTCGAGCAGCTCGACCTCTGGCAGCTGCACCGCATCGACGCCCAGGTGCCGGTCGAGGAGTCGCTCGGCGCGGTCAAGGAGCTGCAGGACGCCGGCAAGATCAAGCACATCGGCCTGTCGGAGGTCTCCGTCGCCGAGATCGAGCAGGCCCGCAAGGTCGTCGACGTGGTGTCCGTGCAGAACCTCTACAACCTGGCCAACCGCCAGTCAGAGGAGGTCCTGCAGTACTGCGAGCGCGAGGGCATCGGCTTCATCCCGTGGTTCCCCGTCGCGGCCGGCGACCTGGCCAAGCCGGGCGGCCTGCTCGACGAGCTGGCGAAGGAGCACGAGGCGACGCACGCCCAGCTCGCGCTGGCCTGGCTGCTGCGCCGGTCCCCCGTGATGCTGCCGATCCCCGGCACCAGCTCGGTGGCGCACCTCGAGGAGAACTGCGCCGCGGCCTCCGTCGAGCTGACCGACGCCGAGTACGACGCCCTCACCAACGCCGCGGGCTAGACCGCCGGCGGGACCGTCACCGGCAGCGCCCGCTTGTGCGCCGTCCGCAGGTACGCCGCCTCGATCACCGAGCGAGCCTGCTCGCCGACGTCGCGGCCCTCGAGGTAGTCGTCGATCTGGTCGTACGTGACGCCGAGCACCAGCTCGTCGGGCACGCCCGGCCGGTCGTCCTCGAGGTCCGCCGTCGGGGTCTTCCCGGTCAGGGTGCTGGGCGCTCCCAGGTGGGCGCCGAGCGCCCGGACGCGCCGCTTGTTCAGCCCGAACAGCGGAGCCACGTCGCACGCCCCGTCGCCGAACTTGGTGTAGAAGCCCATCACCGCCTCAGCGGCGTGGTCGGTGCCCAGCACGATCGCGCCGAGCGCGCCGGCGACGGCGAACTGCGCGCTCATCCGCATGCGCGCCTTGGTGTTGCCCTTGACGAAGTCCTCTGCCGCCGGCGAGGCGTACCCGGCTGGCAGCGTGACCGCCCTGTGCAGCGCGTCGGTCGCCGGCCCGATGTCGATCGTCAGCGTCTGGCCCGGCCCGATGAACGCCAGCGCGGCCTGCGCGTCCGCTTCGTCGGCCTGCACCCCGTACGGCAGCCGGACCGCGGTGAAGGTGGCACCCACCTGCTCGCAGGCGAGCTGTGCCAGCCGGCCGGTCACGCTGCTGTCGACGCCCCCGCTGATCCCGAGCACGTACCCGCTCGCGCCACTGGTGCGCAGGTAGTCGGCCAGGAACGAGACGCGGCGCTGCGCCTCGGCAGCGGCGTCGAACTCCTCGGCCACCTGCAGCTCGCGTCGGACCTGCTCCTGGAGCTGACCTGCCGTCACGTCGGGACCCCCACTACCGCTGCTTCTGGTGCCGGATGCGGTCGGCGTTCACGTAGAACGTGACGCGCTGCTCCCCCGGCTGCAGGAACGGGTACGCATCCAGGTCCATGTACCGCTTGGCCAGCCGGTCGATGTGCTCGAAGGCGCCCTCGGTCGTGCCCTCGGCGGTGCCGCGCACCTCGACGTAGTCGTAGGGGTTGTCCTCGTCGTAGACCAGCACCGTGATCGTCGGGTTCCGCTCCAGGTCGGTCGGCCACTTGCGGCCCACCGCGCTGTTCACGGCCAGCCGGCCGTCCTCGACGCTGACCCACACGACGGTCGAGTGGATGGTGCCGTCCTCGCCGAGGGTGGACACCACTGCGTGGTTCGGCTTGTCCAGCAGGGCCTTCACGCCCGGGTCGTCAAGGGTGGTCATCGTTCCTCCTGAGGTTGGCTGACCGGAGGCTAGAGGACGGCGCCCTCGGTGCGCGCGGTCTGCATGGCGGCCTCCGCGTCTGCGTCCTCGTGCGCGGCCGCGATCCCGCCACTGGCCCGCAGCGGGATCTCCTTGATGAACAGCGTCAGCACGAAGGCCGGCACGAGCAGCAGCCCCATCACCAGGAAGACCGTGGTCATGGAGTCGACGAAGCCGCCGAGCACCGCGTCGCGGGCCGCCTGCGGGATGCCGGCGATGGTGGAGGTGTCGTCCAGGTTGAAGCCGCCGAACGCCTCATCCGGCACCCGAGCCGCACGGGCGCGGTCGGCGATGTTGCCGGCCACCGACCCGAACAGCGTCGCGAGCGCCACGGCTGCGCCGAAGGTGCCGCCCATGGAGCGGAAGAACGTGACCGAGCTGGTCGCGACACCCATGTCCCGCGGCGGCATGGCGTTCTGGACGCTGATGACCAGCGTCTGCATCGACAGCCCGAGCCCGGCGCCCATCACGACCATGTAGACCATCGCGGTCCAGATCGGCGAGTCGGCGTCCAGCGTCGAGAACAGCAGCATCGACGCGATCATCAGGGCGGTGCCGATGATCGGGAACGCCTTGTACCGGCCGGTCCGCGACATCAGCTTCCCGGAGAGGCCGGACGTGATGATGATGCCGACCATGAGCGGGATGAGCTGCAGGCCGGCCTCGGTCGGGCTGGAGCCCTTGACGATCTGCAGGTAGAGCGGCACGACGACCAGGCCGCCGAACATCCCCGCGCCGACGAGCAGGCTGACGACGTTGGTGAGGCTGAAGACGCTGCTGCGGAACATGCGCATCGGCAGGATCGCCTCGTCGCCCATGCGCCCCTCCCAGGGCACGAACAGCGCCAGCGACGCCAGCGACAGGGCGAGCAGGCCCAGCGTCAGGCCGGAGCCCCAGCCCCAGTCACGGCCCTTCTCGGCGACGAGCAGCAGCGGGACGACCGCGCTGGTGAGCAGTGCTGCGCCGACGTAGTCGATGCGGTGCTCGGAGCGGCGGGTCGGCAGGTGCAGGTTGCGGCTGACGACGAGCAGCGCCGCCGCGCCGATCGGCACGTTCACGTAGAAGATCCAGCGCCAGCCGTCGATCCCGAAGATCGAGCTCTGGCCGGCGAGCGCGCCGCCGAGCACCGGGCCGAGCACGCTGCTCGTCGCGAAGACCGACATGAAGTACGCCTGGTAGCGCCCGCGCTCGCGGGGCGAGACGAGGTCGCCGACGATCGCGAAGGCCAGCGACATCAGGCCACCGGCGCCGAGGCCCTGGATCGCCCGGTAGGCGGCCAGCTGGTAGATGTCCTGCGCCGTGCCGCAGAGCACGGAGCCGACGATGAAGATCGAGATCGCGAACAGGTAGAACGGCTTGCGGCCGTAGATGTCCGACAGCTTCCCGTACAGCGGCGTCGTGATGGTCGACGCGATCAGGTACGAGGTCGTGACCCACGCCTGCGCGGTCTGGCCTTCGAGGTCGTCGGCGATGGTGCGCATCGCCGTGGAGACGATCGTCTGGTCCAGCGCGGCGAGGAACATGCCGAGCAGCAGGCCGGACAGGACCGTCAGGACCTGCTTGTGGGTGAGCTGGGTGGGGGCGGTCACGTTCGGTCCTTCGGGGCGAGGGCGAGGAGCACGTCGTCGACGATCTGGGCGGCCAGCTCGGGGCCGGGCGGCGGGTCGTTGCGGATGAGGTTGCGGTAGGCCATCGGGCCGATCAGCAGGTCGGCCGCGTGCTCGAGCTCGACGTCGGGGCGCACCAGCCCCTCGTCGACGCCGCGCTGCAGGACGTCCAGGAAGCGCCGGCGACGCGGGTCGAGGACCTGCTCGCGGTAGCGCCTCATGAGCTCGGGGTTCTCGGCGCTGGCCCCGAGCAGCCGGGGGAAGATCTTGCCGGCGAGCGAGGAGTCGGACTTGCGGCGGATCACCTCGAGCAGCGTCACCAGCTCGTCCCGCACCCCGGCGCCGGAGCGCGGCTCGGGCTGCTCGGTCAGCGAGGCGACGGCCTCGATGACGAGCTCCTCCTTGCCGGAGAACCGCCGGTAGACGCTGGCCTTCCCGACGCCGGCGCGCGCGGCGACCGCCTCGATGGTGAGGCCGTCGTAGCCCTCGTCGGCCAGCAGCTGGAGCGTGGCGCCGAGGATGCGGAGGTCGAGCTCGGGGTCGCGCGGGCGGCCCCCGGGCCGGGGGGCGTCGAGAGCGGTGGTCATGCGGCCAGCTCCATCGCCGGCTCCTGCGCGACGGGTGCGGCCGCGCTCCTGCCGGGCAGCCAGCGCAGGACGACCAGGGCGCCGAGGAAGGCGACCACCGCGGAGCCGAGGGCGGCGGCGTGCATGCCACCGATGAAGGCGTCGACGGCAGCCGCCTCGAGCTGCTCCCGGGCCGCGGGAGGCAGTGCGGCAGCGGCGATCTGAGTGCTGCCGATGGACTCTGCCGCCAGGTCGCGGACCTCGGCCGGCAGGACCGACAGCGACGGGGTGATGCCCGACCGGTAGCCGGCCGACAGGATCGAGCCGAGGATCGCGACGCCCAGCGCGCCGCCCACCTGGCGGACGGTGGTGTTCACCGCGGAGCCCGCACCGGCGCGCTCGCGCGGCAGCGTCGACATGATCGACTCGGTGGCCGGCGCCACGACGTGCGCCATCCCGGTGGCCTGCACGAACAGCAGCAGCTCCACGACCCAGATGGGCGTGTCCGCGCCGATGAGCATGTAGCCGGTGAAGGCCGTGGTCATGAGCAGCATCCCGCCGGCGCAGACGACCTTCACGCCGAAGCGCTTCACCAGCTTGGCGCTGCGCGGCGCGAAGAACGACAGCGCGATCGCGACCGGGAGCAGCCGTACGCCGGCCTCGAGCGGCGAGTACTCCCGGGCGTACTGCAGGTAGAAGCTCATGAAGAAGACCGCGCCGAACAGCGCGAACATCACCAGCGTCACGGCGCCGCACGCGGCGGAGAAGGCCGGGTTGCGGAACAGCGTCACGTCGAGCATCGGCGAGCGCGAGCGGCGCTGCAGCAGCACGAACACGGCGAGCACGGCGACGCCGGCGAGCAGCGGGCCGAGCACGATGGCGCTGCCCCACTCGGTCGTCTCGCCGCCCTTGATGATCCCGTAGACGAGCAGCACCAGGCCGACGATCGACAGCACGACGCCGAGCGGGTCGAGCCCCTGCGGCGACGGGTCCTTGCTCTCCGGGACGATCCAGAGGATCGCTGCGAGCGCGACCAGCACGAACGGCACGTTGACGAGGAACACCGAACCCCACCAGAAGTGCTCGAGCAGCACCCCGCCGGTGATCGGCCCGATGGCGACCGCGACGCCGACGAACCCGGCCCAGATGCCGATCGCCTTGCCGCGCTCGTCGGGCTCGAAGACGTTGGTGATGATGCTCAGCGTCGACGGCATCACGGCCGCGCCGCCGACGCCCATGAGGGCGCGGCTGGCGATGAGCGCCTCCGGGCTGCTGGAGAAGGCCGACAGCGCCGAGGCGATGCCGAAGACGACCAGGCCGATGATCAGCGCCCGGCGGCGGCCGTAGCGGTCGCCCAGCACGCCGTAGGTGAACAGCAGCCCGGCGAAGACCAGCGTGTAGGCGTTGATCGACCAGGCCAGCTGGCTCTGCGTGGCGTCCAGGTCCTGCTGGATCGTCTTCAGCGCGACGTTGAGGATCGTGTTGTCCAGCACCACCACGAGCAGGCTCATGACGAGGGTGCCGAGGATCCACCACCTGCGGTCGTGGATCGTGCGCTCACTCATCTGCGGGACCTTCCTAGACGCCTGCGTATCGCAACCTCGACCGTACGAGCGGCCATTCCGATACGCAACCGTTCCGCTACACCGGCCGGCGTGAGCCGGGACACATCGCCAGCGGCGCGCTGCGGTGGCACGCTGATCACGTCCGGGGACCGGGCTCCCGCCCAGGGGGTCGGCCTCGAGTCGCTGCCGGAGGTCCGTCCATGTCTGAGCTGCCGAGCCTGTACGGCGGGATCACCTCCCGCCGCGTCCGCACCAGCGACCTGCAGTCCGCCAAGGAGCGCGGTGAGCGCTGGGCGATGCTCACGTCCTACGACATGCTCACCGCCGGCATCTTCGAGCAGGCCGGCGTGCCGGTGCTGCTCGTCGGGGACTCCGCCGCCAACAACGTGCTCGGCTACGGCACGACCGTGCAGGTGACAGTCGAGGAGCTGCTGCCGCTGGTGCGCGCGGTCGTCCGCTCCACCACCAGGCCGCTGGTGGTGGCCGACCTGCCGTTCGGCTCCTACCAGGGCTCCCCCGAGCAGGCGCTGCACACGGCGGTGCGCTTCCTCAAGGAGGGAGGCGCGCACGCGGTCAAGCTCGAGGGCGGCCGACGGGTGGCGCCCGCTGTCGAGCTGCTCGTGGCCGCCGGCGCCCCTGTCATGGGGCACGTCGGCCTGACGCCGCAGTCGGAGCTCGTCACCGGCCTGCGCGTGCAGGGCAGGGGGGAGGCCGCCGCGGACGTGCTGCTCGCCGACGCCCTCGCGCTGCAGGAGGCCGGGGCCTTCGCCGTCGTGCTCGAGGCGGTGCCGGCGGTGCTGGCCGAGCGGGTGACCAAGGAGCTGGTCATCCCCACGATCGGCATCGGCGCCGGCGCCGGCTGCGACGCGCAGGTGCTCGTGTGGACCGACATGGCCGGCCTCACCCCCGGCAAGCCGCTGACGTTCGTGAAGCAGTACGCCGACCTGCGCGGCGTGCTGGGCGACGCCACGCGGGCGTACGTCGACGACGTGCGCGAGGGGCGCTTCCCAGGACCGGAGCACGGCTTCGAGTGAGCGAGCAGCTGCTGTCGCTGCTCCGGGCGGCGCCTGTCGGGCTGGCAAAGCTGAGCGACGGCGTGCCGGAGCAGCGGCTGCACACCGCACCCGAGGGCGAGTGGTCGGCGCGTGACGTGCTGGCGCACCTGCGGTCGTGCGCCGACGTCTGGGGCGACTGCATGGCGCGGCTGCTCGTCGAGGACCGGCCGACGATCCGTGCGGTCAGCCCGCGGACGTGGATCGACCAGACCGACTACCTGGCGCAGCCGTTCCTCCCGTCGCTGCAGGCGTTCTCGCGTCAGCGGGCAGAGCTGCTGGCACTGCTGGAGCCGCTCGGCCCGGAGCAGTGGGCGCGTACGGCGACCGTGACCGGTGCCGGGCGGCCGTATGAGCGGACGGTCCTGACGTACGCCGAGCGGCTCGCGACGCACGAGCGCGGCCACCTCAAGCAGGTCGCCGGCCTGCTCGGCTGAGACGCGAAAGACCCTCTCCACCGGCATCTTTCGGCTTCCGGAACTGTCGGAGGTCGACCGTAGGTTCGTGTCATGGCAGCAGCGGATCTCGTCTCGGCGGTGGATGCCGTGGTGGTCGAGGACCTGTCGGCGCTGTCGGTCGTAGAGCTGCAGGAGCGGTACGCAGACGTCGCGGCGCAGGTCCAGCGGCTGACGGGGTTCGGCGGCGCGGTGCTGGCCGAGCTCCAGTCGCGGACCGGTGGCTTGCTGCCGACCGAGGACGGCAAGCCCCGGCCGTTGCCAGGCTGGGTCGCCGAGGCGTCCGGGGACAGCGCCTCGGCGGCGGGCCGGATGCTGCGGGTCGTGGGTGCGCTGCAGGACGGGCTGCCGCAGATCGCGGCGGCGGTGCTGGACGGGACGGTGCCGTTCGTGCGGGCGGAGGTGCTGACGCGGCTGGTCGGCCGGATCCCGGCGGAGGCGCTGGCCGAGGCCGAACCGGGGCTGGTCGAGGTTGCCCGGCGGATGGACCCGACCCAGCTGGCGGCGTGGGTGCGGCACCAGCTCGCGACCTGGGTCGAGCCGGTCCTCGACGATGGCGAAGCCGCCGCGTCAGCGCGGCGCTACCTCAAGACCCGCAGCCAGCCGGACGGCAGCGTGTGGGGAAGCTTCCTGCTGCCCGCCGGCGACGCCGAGACCGTGCTGACCGCACTCGAGCCGCTCGCCCGTCGGCAGGGTGAGGAGGACCAGCGGTCTGCGGCGCAGCGCCGAGCTGATGCGCTGAGCGAGGTCTGCGAGCAGGTGCTGCGACACGGTGACCTGCCCGAGTCGGGCGGGTTCCGGCCGCAGCTGAGCT
>JAOPWK010000309.1 GCA_025965735.1 Frankiales bacterium | reverse complement strand
GGGGGGGCCCCGCCCGCGTCGAGCCGTCGCGCGTCCCCGGGTAGTGCTGCGAGCGCGGCCGCGCAGCGCGCGCGGGCGGCCTCGACGTCGTCGCGCGTCGGCAGGGGCTGCTGCAGCGGGGTGCCCGCACCGCGGGGCTGAAGGCGCAGCACCTCGCGCCCGTCGTCGGTCCGGTAGGCCCACTTGCGGCCGCCGACGGTGGACTTGCCCGACGAGCGTTTGGCCACCGGCACGAGCTCGGCCTCGGGTCCCGGCTCCCGTCCTATGGCGACCAGCTTGTAGACGAAGCCCGCGGTCGGGGCGCCGGAACCGGTCACCACCGAGGTGCCGACGCCGTAGGTGTCGACGGGCAGGTGGGCCAGGTCGGTGATCGCGTGCTCGTCCAGGTCGCCGGTGACGACGATGCGGGTGCGGGTGGCGCCGAGCTCGTCGAGCAGCGCCCGGGCCCGCGGCACCTCCTCGCGGGGGTCGCCGCTGTCCAGCCGCACGGCGCCGAGGCCCGTGCCGGCGACCTCCACGGCGGTGCGGATGCCCTGGGCGGTGTCGTAGGTGTCGACCAGCAGCGTGGTCCCGGCGCCCAGGGTCGCCACCTGCGAGCGGAACGCGTCGGCCTCGCTCGCGTGGGCGAGCGTAAAGGCGTGCGCGCTGGTGCCGGCGGTCGGAATCCCATGCCGGCGGCCGGCTTCCAGGTTCGACGTCAACGCGAAGCCGGCGACGTACGCCGCCCGGGCCGCGGCGACGGCAGCCTGCTCGTGCGTGCGCCGACCACCCATCTCCAGCAGCGGCCGACCCTGCGCCGCCAGCACCATCCGTGCGGCGGCGGAGGCAACCGCCGTGTCGTGGTTGAGCACCGACAGCACGAGCGTCTCGAGCAGCAGCCCCTCGCCGAAGCAGCCCTCGACGGTGAGCACGGGCGAGCCGGGCCGGTAGGTCTCGCCCTCCGGGTACGCGCTCACCTCCAGCCCCAGGCGGCGGTCCTCCAGCCAGGACCTGGTGCGGTCGTCCAGGAAGTCCAGCGCCGCCAGCTCGGGCGGGCCGAAGTGCAGCTGCGGCAGCAGCGAGGCCAGGCGTCCCTGCCCGGCGACGACGCCGAAGCGGCGGCCGGCCGGCAGGCGGCGGGCGAAGACCTCGAACACCGCGCGGTGCTCCGCCAGGCCGCCGTCCAGCGCCGCCTGGAGCATCGTCAGCTCGTAGCGGTCGGTCAGCAGGGCGGTCGACATGCAGCTCCTCATCGTGTTCTCGTCAGAGTGACACAGGCGGAAGCAGCCACCTGCTCCGGGCGTTGTACGAGGGGATGACGACAGCCTCCGCGCCCACCGTCCGACCGCTCCTCGACGTCCGCCGCATCTACCTCGAGCCGGAGGCCGCTGCCCTGCCGCGAGGTCAGGAGGTGCTCGCCCGCTGGCCCGACGCGGAGCGCATCGAGGTGCTCTCGCACATGGCCGTCCCGTACGTCCCCGAGGACGTGGAGCGCTGGGTGCGCATCAAGACCGAGGACCTGGTGCTGGGCGTGAAGAAGTCGCTCAGTGCCCGACCGAACGGCCGCTCCTCGGACTTCATCGCCCCCTCCACCGCCAACGGCTGCGCGATGGCGTGCGCCTACTGCTACGTGCCGCGGCGCAAGGGCTACGCCAACCCGATCACGGTGTTCGCCAACATCGACCGGATCACCAAGTACCTGCGCGGGCACGTGTCCCGGCAGGGCATCAAGACCGAGCCGAACCAGTGCGACCCGACCGCGTGGGTCTACGACATCGGCGAGAACAGCGACGTGTCCGTGGACGCCCGACTGTCGGACAACGTGCGCGACCTGGTGAGCACCTTCCGCGACCTGCCGACCGCCAAGGCCTCCTTCGCCACCAAGCACGTCAACCGCGAGCTGCTCGACTACGACCCGCAGGGCCGCACCCGCATCCGCTTCTCGCTCATGCCGGAGGCGGACTCGAAGCTCGTCGACATCCGCACCGACCGCATCGCCGACCGCATCGCGGCGATCGACGAGTTCGTGGCCGCGGGCTACGAGGTGCACGTCAACCTCTCGCCCGTCATCGTCCGCGACGGCTGGCTGGCCGACTGGGCGGACCTGCTCGACGACCTCGCCGCCGGCACCGGGCGGGCGTTCAAGGACCAGGCGGCGGCGGAGGTCATCTTCCTGACGCACAACGAGCCGCTGCACGAGGTCAACCTGCGCTGGCACCCCAAGGCCGAGCAGCTGCTCTGGACGCCCGAGACGCAGCAGGCCAAGTGGTCGCAGACCGGCGGCCGCAACGTCCGCTACCGCAACGGCTTCAAGGGCGAGCGCGTCCGCGAGCTGACCGACCTCATCGGCGCGCGCACGCCGTGGTTGCGCGTGCGGTACGCCTTCTAGCAAGGTTCGGCCATGCCGGAGCTGCCCGAGGTCGAAGCGCTCGCGTCGTTCCTGCGCGAGCGCGCCGTCGGCCGGGTCGTGGCGCGCGTCGACCCGGTGGCCATCTCCGCGTTCAAGACCTACGACCCGCCGCCCACCGCGCTGGCCGGGCTCGAGGTCGTGGGCGTCGCGCGGCACGGCAAGTTCCTGGACCTCGACGTCTCCGGTCTGCACCTGGTCGTGCACCTCGCCCGGGCCGGCTGGCTGCAGTGGCGCGAGTCGCTGCCGCCGGCGCCGCCGCGGATGGGCAAGGGGCCGATCGCGCTGCGCGTGCACCTCGACGACGGCTCCGGCTTCGACCTGACGGAGGCCGGCACGAAGAAGGGCCTGGCGGTCTACGTCGTCGCCGATCCCACTGCTGTACCGGGCATCTCGCGTCTGGGGGTCGACCCGCTGTCACCAGAGTTCAGCGAGGAGCTGCTCGCCGGGCTCCTGTCGGGGGTGCGCGGCCAGGTGAAGGGCGTGCTCACCGACCAGTCGCTCATCGCCGGTCTCGGCAACGCCTACAGCGACGAGGTGCTGTGGGAGGTGGGGCTGTCACCGTTCAAGCCGGCCGGCAACCTCACCGCCGAGGACGTCGCCCGGCTGCACGTCGCGATCGTCGACACCCTGCGTGGTGCGGTGACCCGCGCGGAGGGGCTCGCGGCAGGCAAGCTCAAGGCCGAGAAGAAGAGCGGCCTGTCCGTGCACGCCCGCACCGGGCTGCCCTGCCCGCGCTGCGGCGACACCGTGCGGGAGGTGTCCTTCGCCGACAAGTCGCTGCAGTACTGCCCCACCTGCCAGACGGACGGCAAGCCGCTTGCCGACCGCCGGCTCTCCCGCCTGCTCAAGTAGTTGACGTACGGCGTTCTGAGGAACACCCTGCGCTCAGCCGGACGAGGGGGGGCCTCATGTCCCGCAGGCAGTGGATCGGGTTGGCCGGAGTGCTCTTCGGAGCGGTGATGCTGGCGGGGATCTTCACCAGCGGAACCACGCCGGACAGCACGGGGAGCGGCGCCGTCGAGCGGTACCAGGAGTACTGGTCCGACAGCGGCCACCAGGATCGGGCCTCCATGGCCGCGATCATCCTGACGTACGCGTGCCCGCTGCTCGTCGCCCTCGCAGCCGGTCTGCGCTCGCTGCTGCGCCGCGTCGACGACGGGCCGCTCCCGTCGCTCGTGCTCGCCGCAGGCGCAGCCTCGGCAGCGCTCTTCGGAACCGGCTCGGCGCTCATCAACAGCCCGGGGGTGGCGGCCGCCGAGAGCGGCTACCAGGTCGACGGGAACGCCGCGCTGCACCTGGAGTCCATCGGCTACTACGTGCTCAGCACGGCGGTCATGCTCGGCGCTGCGATGGCGGTGGCGGTGGCGCTGAGCAACCGCCGCGCGCACGTGCTGCCCTCGTGGACCGTCGTGCTGGCCGGCCTGGTCGGCCTGGCCGCGGTGGGCAGCATCTTCACGGCCTGGCTCGGCTTCATCCTGCTGCCGGTCTGGGCGGTCGTCGTGGGGGTCTGCCTGCTGGTCGTGCGCGAGCCCGTGGCAAAGGACGTGCGGCAGCTGGTCGACGCGCACTGACCCTCCGCCGCGGGCAGGGCACGCGGTCGCTGACAGACTGCGGGCGTGGCGGACTACGAGCTGGTCGTCCTCGGCGCAGGAGCGACCGGGCTCGCCGCAGCGCGCACCGCGCGCAAGGCCGGCCGCTCGGTGGCGCTGGTCGAGGCGGACCGCCCCGGCGGGGACTGCACCCACTACGGCTGCGTGCCGAGCAAGGCGCTGCTGGAGACGGCCCGGCGGGTGCAGGCCGCGAGATCCGGCCCGCAGTACGGTTTCTCGGCCGAGCCGATGGTCGACTTCCCCAAGGTGATGGACCGCGTGCACCGGGTCATCGCTGACATCGAGCGGGACGAGTCGCCCGAGCTGCTGGCCCGCCAGGGCATCGACCTGCTGCAGGGCTGGGGCGTCGTGACCGGGCCGCACAGCCTCGAGGTCGACGGCCGCGCGGTGACCTTCGACCGGCTGGTGGTCGCGAGCGGCAGCCGTGCCCTGGTGCCGCCAGTCGAGGGGCTGGCCGACGTGCCGTACCTCGACAACAAGACGGTCTTCTCGCTGACCGCGCTGCCGGAGCACCTGCTGGTCCTCGGCGGCGGGCCGATCGGCGTGGAGCTGGCGCAGGCGTTCCGGCGGCTGGGCGCGCAGGTGACCGTGGTGGAGGGAGCGCCGACGATCCTCGGCCGCGAGGAGCCGGAGGCGCAGCAGGCGCTCACCACCGTGCTGGAGCGCGAGGGAGTGCAGCTGCGCACCGGAGCCACCGTCACCCGCGTCAGCACCGGGCCGGTGCTGCACCTCAGCGACGGCACGTCCGTGAGCGGCTCCCACCTGCTCGTGGCCGTCGGCCGCCGCGCGGCTACCGACGGCATCGGCCTGGAGAGCGCCGGCGTACGGCTCGAGAAGGGGCTCGTCGTCACCGACGACAAGCTGCGCGCCGCCCGCACCGTCTGGGCAGCAGGCGACTGCACCAGCCGTCTGCAGTTCACCCACGTGGGCGACGAGCAGGGACGGCTCGCTGTCAAGAACGCCTTCGCGCGAGGACCTTTCGCAGGCACGGCCTGGGACGACGAGGTCGTCCCGTGGGTGACGTTCACCGAGCCGGAGGTCGCGCACGTGGGCCTCACGGAGGAGCAGGCGGTGGCCAAGCACGGTGACCGGGCACGGGTGTCCTTCGTGTCCGACGCCCGCGGCGACCGCGCCCGGACCGCCGGCGAGACGGACGGGTTCGTCAAGCTCATCGCGGTACCGGCGCCCGTCGGCGGGATGCTGCTCGGCAAGCTCGTCGGGATGACCGTGGTCGGGCCGATGGCCGGAGAGCAGATCGCGGAAGGCGCCCTGGCCATGCGGGTCGGTGCCATCGTCGGCAGGCTGGGACAGACCATCCACGCCTATCCCACCTGGTCGTTGTCCACCCGCGTCGCTGCGGCCCGCTTCTTCGGTGCCCACGGCGGTACCCCCGCACGGAAGGCCGGCACATGACCGAGCCCTGGCGCGTGCTCGCGCTGCCCCCGCTCCCGCACGAGGTGCTCGAGTCGCTGTTCGGGGACCCGCGCATCGAGCTCGTCACGCCGCAGGAGCGCACCCAGCAGGAGGTCGGCCGGCTGCTCCCGGACGTCGACGTGGTGATCGGGGACTGGTCACCGTCGCTGCGCCTGCTCGAGCCCGGGCCGCGCGTCAGCTTCGTGCAGCAGCCCAGCGTCGGCACCGACGGCATCAAGCTGGAGGCGTTCGCCGCGGCGGGCGTCCCGGTCTCCAACTGCGCAGGCGCCAACTCCACGAGCGTCGCGGAGTGGTGCCTGTCCGCAACCCTGGCGATGCTGCGCGCGACGGTGGAGGGCGACGCCGCCGTGCGACGCGGCGACTGGCCGCAGACCAGCCTCGGCGGCCGCGAGCTGTCCGGCAGCCGCGTCGGCGTCATCGGCATGGGCGCGATCGGCCGCCGCGCGGCGGAGCTGTTCTCGGCCTTCGGCTGCGACGTCCGCTACTGGTCGCGCAGTCGGCACGACGACGCGCCCGCGCCGTACGCAGAGCTGGACGAGCTGCTCGCCACGAGCGACGTCGTCGTCCTGGTCATCGCGCTGGGCGGGCAGACCCGTGGGCTCATCGACACCGAGCGGCTGGCGCGGATGAAGCCGGGTGCGCTTCTGGTCAACGGCGCGCGCGGCGAGGTCGTGGACGAGGCTGCGCTGGTCGCCGCGCTGGAGAGCGGGCACCTCGGCGGTGCAGCACTGGACGTCTTCGTCACGGAGCCGCTGCCCGCGGACTCGCCGCTGCGCACCGCCCCGCGCCTGCTGCTCAGCCCGCACATGGCCGGCTCCACCGTGCAGGCGGCCATGCGCATCGTCGGGCAGTCCACCGCCAACCTCACCCGGGTGCTGGACGGCCTGCCGCCGGTGGATGTGGTCAACGGCGTCGAGCCCGTCGTACGACGTCGACCGACCCGCTGACAGAGCCGGTGCGAACGGGGCAGGATCCCCGGGTGCCCCCCGCCCTCCGGCCCGTCCAGGTCGTGGCCCACCGGGGATCCTCCGCGGCGCACGCCGAGCACACCCTCGGCGCCTACGAGCTGGCGCTCGAGGAGGGCGCGGACGCGCTCGAGTGCGACATCCGGCTCACCCGCGACGGGGTGCTGGTCTGCGTGCACGACCGGCGCATCGACCGGGTCAGCGACGGGCGCGGCGTGCTCAGCACCCTCGAGCTGGCCGAGCTCGCCGACCTGGACTTCGCCTCCTGGAAGGCGCGCCAGGGCGACCCGCTGCTCGAGGCCGCCTGGCAGGAGGCCGAGCAGGACCCGGAGCGCCGCAGCGTGCTCACGCTGGAGCGCCTGCTCCAGCTCGCCCTGGACCACCGCGGACCGAGCGGCCGCCCCGTCGAGCTGCACATCGAGACCAAGCACCCGACGCGGTACGGCGGGCTCGTCGAGCGCAGCCTGGTCGAGCTGCTGAGCCGCTACGGGCTGGCTGCCCCGCTGTCCCGGTCGGTCTCGCCGGTCACCGTCATGTCGTACGCCTCGACGTCGCTGCGCCGGGTGCATGCCATGGCGCCGCTGCTGCCGACGGTCTACCTGATGGACCGCGTGCCGGTCCGCTACCGGGACGGCAGCCTGCCGCCGCAGGTCCGCAGCGCCGGGCTGGCGCTCGCCTCGGTGAAGCGGCACCCGCGCTACGTCGAGCGCCTGCACGACCAGGGCCACCGGCTGCACGTGTTCACGGTGGACGAGCCCGCCGACATCGAGCTGATGCTGGAGCTGGGCGTCGACGTCATCATCAGCAACCGCCCGGACCGCGTACGGCGCCGGCTGGCCCGACGCTAGAGCCGCTCGGCCAGCGCCCGGCCGAGTCGGGTGCCCGACACCCACGCCGTCTCCACGCGCGGCGAGCCCCAGCCGTCCCCGCACAACCCGACCCGCGCCTCGCCGAGGAAGAAGGAGTCCTCGCGCGCGTCGACCGGGCGGGCGTACGTCCAGCGCTGCACGTGCGTGGACTGCGGGGCGTCGAGCTGCAGGACGCCGCGCAGCGCCTCGACCATGGCCGGGCCGGCAGCGGCCGGGTCCGCAAGGTGCTGCGCGGCGAACGGCGAGGTCGAGTGGGCGACGAGCACCGGTGCGCCGTCACCCCGGCGGCGGCCGTCGTCCGCGATCCAGCCGAGCACGTCCGAGCCCTCGACGAAGCAGCCGTCCACCTTCCACGTCCGCTGCGCGAAGGCCGCGGCCAGCGCGAGCACCGGCTCCCACGCGCGGTCCTGCACCGCTGCCCGCTCCGCCCCCAGAGCGGGGTCGAGCAGCGGCGCGGCCTGCGGGTCGGGCAGCGCGAGCACGACGGCGTCGTACGCGCGGCCGTCGAGGGTGGGGCCCGGCCCGACGTGCGCCACCACCGACTCCTGTCGTACCGGGATCCCGGCCAGCAGGTCGGCGACCAGGGACCGCAGGCCACCCGCGCTGCCGTACCGCAGCGGGCCCGCCTTGCGCCCGCCGACCCCGTCCGGGCCGGCCAGGTGGAAGGCGTCCGTCCACGGGCGCGCCAGACCCCGGGCCACCCAGTCGTCGACCTGCGCGCGGAACCCCTCGTCGCGGGTCGTCAGGTAGGAGGCGCCGACGTCGACGTAGCGCCCGTCCAGGCGCCGCGAGGCCATGCGCCCGCCCGGGACCAGGCCCCGGTCGTGCACCTGGACCCTGACGCCCGCGCTGGTGAGCGCACGGGCGCAGGCCGCGCCCGCCAGTCCGGCTCCGACGATCGCCACCACCACGCGACGAGCATCACCCACAGGTCCCCGACCGGCTCGTGAGGGCCGCGGCTGCCGGGCCCCCTGACGTGGGGAGTCAGGAGGAGTGGCCGTGAGCAGCCTCCGCGTCCCGCACGAGGCCACCGGCGCCGGTGTCGCGCGCCGTCGCCTGGTCACCGAGCTGACCAGCCGCGGCCTGGCCGGGGCTCTCGTGGACGACGCCGCCCTGGTCGTCTGGAAGCTGGGTCGGCAACTCCGTCGTGCACGCGCCGCTGTCCGCCGAGGCCGGTCGCGGGCTGGCGATCGTGGCCACCGTGGCCACGCGATGGGGCACGGTGGTGCGGGACGGCCTCACCTGCGTCCACCTAGGGCTGACGATCGCTGACAAGGGCGAGCAGTACGCGACGGCCTAGGCTTCGGCAGTCCCGCCTGCCTGCCCGAGGAGCCTGCGATCAGCGCCCGTCGCCGTCCGCCCGCGCGTCCCACCGGTGCGCCTTCGCCGGCGGCCGACCCGAACGCCGTCGTCCCCGTCGTGGGCGCCCGCGAGCCCTGCCCCTGCGGCAGCGGCAAGCGCTACAAGGCCTGCCACGGCAAGAGCTCCGGCGACGACCGCCGCCTGGTGACGCGGCCGTTCGCCGGCCGCGTCGACGAGACCGACTGGGTCGCGCTGCGCGAGATCGTCCCCGCGGCCACCGCGCCGCTGCGGCTCAAGGACCACCCTGACCGCGAGGTGGTGCTCTCGACCGTGCTGCCGCTGGCCTGGCCGGCCATGGTGCGCGCTGACGGCAAGGTCTTCCTCGGCCTGCAGGTGCAGTCCCGCTCCGGCGACGTCAGCCGCGACCTGGCGCACGCGCTGGAGCTGGCGCTCGAGGCGACGCCCGGCAGCAGCGTCCAGCCGCCCGGGCTGCCCGGCCCCGGCGCGCGGCTGCAGGACCTGCTCGCCGACGAGCCGCTCGACATCACGCTGCACCCCGGCTTCGACTACTGGGTCGAGGGCGCGCCCGACCCGACCGGCGAGGTGGCCGCGTCCATGGAGCGGGCCAACGCCTCCGTCGTCCCCACCGCCCGCCTCAGCTCGGTCACGTCCGCGTACTGGTGCCGGATGAAGGAGCGCACTCACCTGCGCTGGGTGCTGCCGGAGGACGAGGCTCCGCTGCTCGACGCCCTCGCACGGCTGTCCGCCGCCGGCGCGCTGGGCATCGGGCCGGACACCCGCTTCGTCGGGTCGTTTCGCGCCCACGGCCTGCTCGTGCCGGTGTGGGACGCGCCGTTCGACCGCGAGGCCGAGGCCATGGAGGAGCCGGCCGCCGCACTGCGGACGCGCCTGGACGAGGAGCTGGCGAACGACAAGCCGCTGACCGTCGACGAGCGGCGTGCCCGCTCCGGCCTGCTGAGCCGCCAGCTCACCCTGAACTAGCCGCCGATCATGCAGTTCTGACACGCCCCGCACGCTCGGAGGACGTGCAACAACTGCATGATCGGCGAGAGGTCAGAGGGCGTCGCGGGCGATGGGGCAGCTCATGCAGCGCGGGCCGCCGCGGCCGCTGCCCAGCTCGCTGCCGGCGATGCGTACGACCTCGATGCCGGCCACCTCGAGCCGCTCGTTGGTCTCGGTGTTGCGCTCGTACGCGACCACCAGACCCGGTGCCAGCGCGAGGGTGTTGTTGCCGTCGTCCCACTGCTCTCGCTCGGCGGTCACCGGGTCGAGGCCCGTGTCGATGGTGCGCAGGTGGTCGATGCCCATGGCCGCGGCGGCGGCGACGAGGAACGGCTGCGGGTCGCTCACCTGCAGGTCCTGCTCGTCGCGCGGCGTCACCGTGTAGGCGGACAGCGTGTCGGCGACGGCCGGGAACATGACCACGGCGTCGCGGTCGACCATCGTGCAGATCGTGTCCAGGTGCATGGTGGCGCGCTCCTGCGCGATCGGCACGGCGAGCACGGTGTGCGCGATCCCCGCCGCGAAGGCGCGCAGCGCGAACGCCTCCACACCAGCAGGAGTCGTGCGCTGGCCGGTGCCGACGGCGACGACGCCGGGCGCCATCACGAGGACGTCACCGCCCTCGAACCACGCCTCCTCCTTGCTGCCGCCGTAGAGCAGCGGCGTGCCCGCGAAGCGCGGGTGGTGGGTGTAGATGGCGCCGGTGAGGGTGCGCTCGCGGGCGCGGGCGTGCATCGACGGGCTGGTGATGGCGACGTGGTCGTCCACCCAGACCGAGGAGTCACGCGTGAACAGCAGGTTCGGCAGCGGGCGCACCACGAAGTCGCCTGGACCGGCCAGCCGGGCGACCACGCCGTCGGGTCCGTGCGACGGCAGCTCCGCGTGCGTGAGCCCGGCCGACAGCACGCCGGCCAGCTCGTCGCTCGGCAGGTCCAGCAGCCACCTGCGCAGCACGGTCGCCAGCGCCGGACCGACGACGGTGGGGGCGACCGCGGAGCGCACGACCTCCTCGCGCGCCTCGGGGATGTCGAGCGTCTCGACGAGCAGCTCGGTCAGGTAGAGCACCTCGACGCCGCGGTCCCGCACGGCCTGGGCGAAGCCGTCGTGCTCCTCCTGCGCCCGCGCAACCCACGGCAGCCCGTCGAAGAGCAGGTCCGCGCTGTTGCGCGGCGTCAGCCGCTGCAGCTCGGCGCCCGGCCGGTGCAGCAGGACGGTGCGGAGCCGGCCAACCTCGCTGGCGACGCGGTGGTCAGCCTGGGGGGTGCTCATGGCGAGCACCCTAGGCCGCGGCGGACCCCTCGATCAGCGTCGCCTGGAGCTCGGCGAAGAAGGCGAGGTTGATGGTCGAGCGCCACCAGGCGCCCTTCACCATGCGCGGACCCCAGGCCGGCTTCTCGCCCGCGAGCGGCTCGATCGCCTTGTCCATCCAGTCCTTGCCGTGCACCGGGTCGACCTCGGCGTGCTCGACGTAGAAGGGGTAGGCGCCTTCGGGCGCGCCCAGCCGGTCGAAGGCCTGCAGCACCAGGCGGCAGCGTGGACCGGCCTGCAGCTCGAGCAGGCCCAGCGCACCGATCATCTCCGGCTGCAGCCAGCGGTTGGTGGCGAGCAGCCCGCCCAGCGCCGCACGCTCCAGGGCCGCCTCGCCCATCTGCTCGCGCGGGATGCTCGGCAGGTCGATGGCCGCGCACAGGTCGGCGTGCAGCTGGGTGTGCACCCCGGCCAGGTCGCCCTGGCCCATCTCGTCCCAGAAGTTCTTGCCCAGCTCGAGCTTCGCGGTGCCGGTCAGCCCTACCTGGCACACCGCGATGAGGTCGTCGAAGCCGCCGTCCGGCCCGCCCTCCAGGGCGAGGAACTGCACGACCTGCTCCCAGGTGGCCGTCTTGGCCAGCCACTTGTACGAGTCCGGCAGCCGGTCGCGCGCGGCCACGACGCGCATCGCGCGCACGACCTTCTCCGGGCCGCTGCAGTCGGTGAGGTCGCCCGCCGCCTCCCACGCCGCCTCGAGCTCGGCCATCCACGGCGCCTCGAGCCGGCCCTTGAGCTCGGACAGCGCCGGGTGGTGCTGGAAGCGCACGGCGTCACCCACGTCCTCGAGCGGAGCGGTGTGCAGGTCGTAGATCGTCAGCAGCGTCAGGAACAGGTCGCGGCGGTCCACCGGCTCGACGCTGCGCAGCAGGTCGAGGGCGGAGCCCCCGTCGCGCAGGGCGGCGGCAAGCTGGTCGGCGAGCAGGCTCGGTGTCGCGCGCTCCTCGAGCGGTGCGGACGGCTGGACGACGAGGTCGAGGGTGGAGGCGGGGGCATCTGGCGGGGTCACGGGGCAGAGCTCCTCAAAGCTGGTGCGGGACAGCAGGGAGGCCCTTCCCGCGCGGTACGCCTGTGTAACTCGGGCCCCCCGTGGCCCGCGACTCGAGCGGCACTAGGGTCCGTCGCCATGGGACTCCTCGACGGCAAGGTCGCGATCGTCACCGGCGCAGGGCGCGGCCTCGGCCGCGGTGAGGCGCTCGAGCTGGCTGCGGAGGGCGCCGGCGTCGTCGTCGGCGAGGTCGACGAGGCGGCCGGGCAGTCGGTCGTCGACGAGATCACCGCCACCGGCGGCAGTGCCGTCCTCTACCTCGGCGACTGCTCCGAGATCGAGCACGGGCAGGGCATCGTCCGCACCGCTGTCGAGCAGCTGGGACGGCTCGACGCGCTGGTCAACAACGCCGGCATCCTGCGCGACCGCACGCTGGCGAAGATGACGCCGGAGGAGTGGGACGCGGTCATCAAGGTGCACCTGCGCGGCCACTACGCGCCGACGCACGCCGCCATCAACCACTGGCGCGACAACGACCAGCCGGGCCGCGTCGTCTGCACGGCCTCCACCAGCGGCGTCCTCGGGAACTTCGGCCAGAGCAACTACGGCGCTGCCAAGGCCGGCATCGCCGCCTTCGCGCAGATCGTCGCGCAGGAGAACTGGAAGAAGGGCATCACCGTCAACGCCATCTGCCCGGCGGCGCGCACGCGGATGACCGAGGGCGCCTACGGCGAGAAGCTCGCGGGCGGCTCTGCGGAGGAGGGCTTCGACTTCTGGCACCCGGACAACGTCGCGCCGTTCGTCGCCTTCCTGTGCAGCGACGCCAGCAGCCACATCAGCGGCAAGGTCTTCGGCGTGCAGGGCGACACCGTCGAGCTGTACCGGCCCTTCACCAGCGAGGCCTTCATCCAGAAGGGCGGCGCGAAGTGGACCGCCGAGGAGCTGGTCGAGCGGGTCGGCGAGCTGTTCGAGAGCACCGGCATCGCGCCGGAGGCGCAGAACGGGATGGCCCGGCTGCGCTTCTCCATGACGCAGCGGTCCTGAGGGACGGCAGCCAAGCAGGTCACGGGAAGGTCACAGCCGGGCTAGGGTCGCCCGGTGCGCGTCTTCCTCACCGGCGGGACCGGCTTCATCGGCGGCGAGGTCGCGCGCCGGCTGCGCGCCCGCGGGGACGACGTGCGCGCGCTGGTGCGCGATCCCGGCACGGCGTCGGGGCTTCGCGACGTCGGCTGCCAGCTGGTGCAGGGCGACCTGTCCGACGAGGCTGCGCTGGTCGACGCCTGCCGCGGGATGACGCACGTCGTGCACTGCGCCGCCGTCTACGCCGTGGGCGTGCCGGACTCGCAGCGCGACGAGCTGGTGGACGCCAACGTCCGAGGTACCGAGCGGGTGCTGGGCGCCGCACTCACCGCCGGCATCAGCAAGGCCGTCTACGTGTCGACGGTCGCGGTGTTCGGCAACACGGGCGGCGAGATCGCCTGCGAGGGCTGGGAACGCACGGCCACCGGCTACACGTCCGTGTACGAGGAGACCAAGACCTGCGCCCACAAGCGCGCGCAGGAGATCGGTGCCCGCGGGCTCCCGCTGGTCACCGTGCAGCCGGGCGCCGTGTACGGACCGGGCGACCCGAGCACGTTCGGCGAGCTGCTCGCGCAGTTCCTGGCCGGCAAGCTGCCCGGGCTGCCGTTCCCTGAGTTGGGCGTCAGCCCGGTGCACCGCGACGACGTGGCCGCCGGGATCCTGCTGGCCCTCGACGACGGGGTGCCGGGCGAGTCCTACGTGCTGACCGGCGACCCCGTGCGTGTCCGCGAGCTCATCCGCGAGCTGTCCGCGCTCAGCGGGCGCAGGGCGCCACGCACCGTGCCGACGGTGCTGCTGCGCGCACTGGCCCCGGCGGGCCGCCTGGTCGGTCCGGCGCTCGGCTTCCCGCCGAACATGCGCGAGCTCATCCGCTCCTCCGACGGCGTGACGTTCTGGGCCACGGGTGACAAGGCGCGCCAGGAGCTCGGCTGGACGAGCCGCCCGCTGCGCGAGGGGCTGCAGGAGCTGGTCGACGCCCGCGCCTGACGGTTCAGCGCAGGTCGCGCGCCGCGGCGTGCGCGTCGCGCAGCACCTGCTTCGCCGGGCGGCCCAGGGCGGCGGCCGCAGCAGCGACGTCCTCCCACTCGGGCATGGCGTTGACGACCTCTGCTGCGAGCAGGCCCAGCTTCACGCGCACCCGCTGGCCGTCCACCTCGACGGTCCGCTCGGCCCGCTCGAGCGCGTGCTTGCCGACCGGGTGCGTGCGCACGCCGAGCGTGGAGGTCTCGCGGAACACGACGTCGCGCACGGTCGCCGCCCGGTCGTGGGCGCACAGCACGGACAGCGTGTGCGCCGGACGCCCCTTCTTCATGAGGATCGGTGTGAGCCACGCGTCGTCGGCGCCTGCGTCGAGCAGCGCCTGGAGCACGCCGGGCCACACCCGCGGGTCGAGGTCGTCGACGTTCGTCTCGAGCACGAGCGATCCGGCGCGCTGGTCCTCCAGCGGTTCGCCCAGCAGCAGCCGCAGCACGTTCGCCACCTCCTGCGGGTCACGGCCACCGGCGCCGGATCCACTGCGCAGCAGGGACATCGGCGGCAGCGGGCCGTACGAGGAGACGGTGGCGGCGAGCAGCGCGGCACCCGTCGGCGTCGTCATCTCCTTGGCCACCGGACCGGCCTGCACCGGCACGCCGGACAGCAGCGCGACGACAGCGGGAGGCGGCACGGGCAGCGGGCCGTGCGCGCCGCGGGTGGTGCCGGAGCCGACGGTCACCGTCGACGCGGTCAGCTGCGCCAGCCCGAGGTGCACCAGACCTGCTGCGCAGCCGACGACGTCGGCGACGGCGTCCAGCGCGCCGACCTCGTGGAAGTGCACCTGCTCCACGTCCACCCGGTGCACCGCCGCCTCGGCCGTCGCCAGCCGGGAGAAGACGTCGAGCGCCAGCGCGCGCACCGGCTCCTCGAGCGCCGCCTGCTCGAGCAGTCCGCGCACCTCGCGCCAGCCGCGCGTCGCCGCCTCGTCCGCGACCTGCACGTCGACCTTGCACGCGCCGATCCCGCCGCGCGTCACGTCCTGCGCCGACAGCAGCACGGGCTCGACGCCGACCGCGTCCACCGCCTGCTGCAGGTGCGCGAGCGGCACCCCGGCGTCGACCAGCGCGCCGAGCAGCATGTCGCCGCTGATGCCCGCGGAGCAGTCGAGCCAGCCGATCACCGCGCCGCCACGCGACGAGCGACGCGCGCGGCGAAGACCCCGGCGCCGAAGCCGTTGTCGATGTTCACGACCGCGATGCCCGGGGCGCAGGCGTTGAGCATCGCGAGCAGCGCGGCCAGCCCGCCGAAGCTCGCGCCGTAGCCGACGCTCGTGGGGACCGCGACCATCGGCGTGCCGACGAGGCCTCCCACCACGGACGGGAGCGCACCCTCCATACCGGCGACGACGACCAGGCAGTCCGCGCGGTCCAGAGCGGGTCGTGCCGCGATGAGCCGGTGCAGCCCCGCGACGCCCACGTCGTCCACCCGCTCCACGTCCGCACCGAAGGCGCGCGCGGTGAGAGCCGCCTCGGCAGCGACGGGTCCGTCGGTGGTGCCCGCCGCGAGCACCGCGACCGTCCCGCGGGGCCGGGGCAGCGCGCCGACGACGACGGTCGGGCCGTCCACCAGCACGTCGTCGTGCGCCGCCTGCAGTGCTGAGATCGTGTCGGCGGCGGCGCGCGTGACGAGCACCGCGCGGTCGCCCGACGCGCGCAGCGCCGCCACGTTGTCGAGCACCTGTGCCGTCGTCTTGCCGGCGCCGTAGACGACCTCCGGGTCGCCGGTGCGCAGGGCGCGGTGGACGTCCACGAGCGAGTGCACGAGCGCGTCGTACGGCGCCGTCGCGATGCGGTCGAGGGCATCTGCCGGGTCGACCTCGCCCGCAGCCACGGCCGCGAGCAGCTCCTGCGCCTCCGTCCGGTCCACGGCCGGGAGCGTACGGGCGCGGCTAGGGTGCCCGCGTGTCGACCGAGAGCCTCGCCGTGCTGGCTGCGGGCCTCGCTGTCTTCGCGCTCGTCGTCGCGGTCGTGCTGGTCGTGCAGATCGGCCGGCTGCGCCGCGCGTACGACGCGCTGGTCGACGGGGACGACTGCGTCAGCTTCCCGGAGGCGATGGCCCGGTCGACCGCGGGTGCGCACGTGCTGCGCCGCGAGGTGCGCAGCCTGCGCGACGAGCTGTCGTCGGTGCGTGCCGACCTGGCCGGCACGCTGCGGCACGTGGCCGTGGTGCGGTACGACGCGTTCGGCGACCTCGGCGGCAGGATGTCCTTCTCGGCGGCGGTGCTCGACGACGCTGGCGACGGCCTGGTGCTGACCAGCATCCACAGCCGCAGCGACACCCGCACCTACGCCAAGGGCGTGCAGGGCGGGAGCAGCGAGCACGAGCTGTCCCCCGAGGAGCGGCAGGCGATCTTGCACGCCGCCCGCGTGCGGGCCTGATGCCCGGCGTCCCGCCGGCGCGCTTCGGCTACCTCGGCCCCGCCGGCACCTTCACCGAGGCGGCGCTGCGCACGTTGCGCGCCGCCGAGCGCGCGGACCTCACGCCGTACGCGTCGGTCGCCACAGCCCTGGACGCCGTCCGCAGCGGTGACGCCGACGGCGCCATGGTCCCGCTGGAGAACTCGGTGGAGGGGTCGGTCCCGACCACCCTGGACGAGCTGGCCAACGGCGACCCGCTTCAGGTCACCCGCGAGGTCCTGCTGCCGGTCAGCTTCTGCCTGCTGGGCCGTTCCGGCACGCGCCGCGAGGACGTGCGGGTCGTCGCCACGCACCCGCACGCGGAGGCGCAGTGCCGCCGGTGGCTGCGCGACGTGCTGCCCGAGGCGGAGGTG
>JAOPWK010000278.1 GCA_025965735.1 Frankiales bacterium | reverse complement strand
CGCTTCGCCGACAAGGACGGGCAGCGCCGGCCTCCGGCCGGTGAGCGGACCGACGGCCGGGCCGTCGTCGCGGTCGCCCCGGGCGCCGGGCTGGGCCGGCTGTTCGCCGAGTCCGGGGCCGGCGTCGTCACCGGCGGGCCGACGGCCAACCCCTCGACCGCCGAGCTGCTCGGGGCGATCCGGGCGGCGGCGGTCCACGAGGTCGTGCTCCTGCCCAACGACGCGAACGTGCTGGGCGTCGCGTCCACCGCCGCCTCGGCCGCCCGCGGCGTGGGCTTCTCGGTCGCCGTGGTCCCCACCCGCTCGCCCGTGCAGGGGCTCGCGGCGCTCGCGGTCGCCGACGGCACCCGACCGTTCGCCGACGACGTGGCCTCGATGGCCGAGGCGGCCGGCTCCACCCGGTGGGGGGAGGTGACCGTGGCGGTGCGCGAGGCGGCCACCACGGTGGGCGTCTGCGCCCCGGGCGACGTCCTCGGCCTGCTCGAGGGCGACGTCGTCCTGATCGGCGTCGACGTCGAGCAGGTCAGCCAGCAGCTGCTCCAGCGCCTCCTCACCAGCGGCGGTGAGCTGGTCACGGTCGTCACCGGCTCGGACGCCCCCGAGGGCCTGGCCGACCTGCTGCTCGAGTGGGTCGAGCGCTGGCACCCGTCGGTCGAGGCGCTGGCCTACGACGGCGGGCAGCCGCACTACCCGGTCCTGCTGGGTGTGGAGTAGCGCCGTGGTCTCGCTCGACGCCAAGCTCTCCGCCGCCGTGGGAGGTCCGACCGCCAAGGCGCTCGGCACCCACCTCGAGCTGCACACCGTCGGCGACCTGCTGCGCCACTACCCGCGCCGCTACGTCGAGCGGGGGGCGCTGACCCCGTTCCTCGACCTCGTCGAGGGCGAGCACGCGACCGTGTTCGCCGAGGTGCAGGGCACCACGGGCAAGCGGCTGCGACCGAACCTCTACAAGACCGACGTGGTCATCCGCGACGCCGAGGGCGCCCGCATGACGCTGGCGGTGTTCAACAAGCCGTGGATCGAGAAGGACCTGCGGGCCGGTCGGCGGGCGTACTTCTCCGGCAAGGCCGAGCGCTTCAACGGCCGCATGCAGCTGGCCAACCCCGAGTTCCAGCTGGTCGACGACGAGGCGGGTGTCGTGGCCGAGGAGTTCGCCGGCACGCTGCTGCCCATCTACCCGGCGGCCGCCAAGGTCGCCAGTCTCACCGTGCAGCGCAGCGTGCGCGTCGCGCTCGACGTGGTGGACCTCGGCCCGGACCCGCTGCCGGACGAGCTGCGCGCCCGGCACCGGCTGCTCGGCCTGGCCGAGGCGCTGCGGCTCATCCACCAGCCGACGTCGTACGGCGACGTCACGCGTGCCCAGAAGCGGCTCAAGTGGGACGAGGCCTTCGTCCTGCAGGTCGTCCTGGCGCAGCGCCGGGCCGTCACCCGGTCGCTCGCGGGCACCCCCCGCGCACCGCGTCCGGGCGGGCTGCTCGAGGCCTTCGACGCCGCGCTGCCCTTCTCGCTGACCGCAGGGCAGCAGCAGGTCGGCCGCGAGCTGGCGGGGGAGATGAGCAGCAGCTCGCCGATGT
The DNA here is from genome assembly GCA_025965735.1 of Frankiales bacterium. GTDB lineage: Bacteria > Actinomycetota > Actinomycetes > Mycobacteriales > SCTD01 > SCTD01. Next base: position 3,019 of record JAOPWK010000278.1, on the reverse strand, counting down.
ACCGCCTGCTGCAGGGCGAGGTCGGCTCGGGCAAGACGGTCGTGGCGCTGCGGGCGATGCTCCAGGTGGTCGACAGCGGCGGCCAGGCGGCGCTGCTCGCGCCGACCGAGGTGCTCGCGCAGCAGCACGCGCGTTCGCTGCGCGCGATGCTCGGCCCGCTCGCGCAGGCCGGCGAGCTCGGGGCTGCCGACGTCGCGACCCGGATCGCGCTGCTGACCGGCTCGCAGGGGGCGGCGGCCCGTCGTACCGCTCTGGCCGAGGCAGCCAGCGGCGAGGCCGGGATCGTCGTCGGCACGCACGCCCTGCTGAGCGAGGGCGTGGCCTTCGCCGACCTGGGGCTTGTCGTCGTGGACGAGCAGCACCGCTTCGGCGTCGAGCAGCGCGACGCCCTGCGGGCCAAGGGCAGCACCCCGCCGCACGTGCTCGTCATGACCGCGACGCCGATCCCGCGCACGATCGCGATGACCGTCTACGGCGACCTGGAGGTCAGCACCCTCACCGAGCTGCCGAAGGGCCGCTCGCCGATCAAGAGCGCGGTGGTGCCGGTGGGGGAGAAGCCCGCCTGGCTGGACACCGCCTGGCAGCGGGTGCGCGAGCAGGTGGCCGAGGGCCGGCAGGCCTTCGTGGTGACGCCGCGCATCGGTGGCGAGGAGGAGCCTGCTGCCGCGGACGGCAAGCGGCCGGCCGCGGCCGTGCTGGACGTGCTGCCGCTGCTGCAGGAGGGCCCCCTGCAGGGTCTGCGGGTGGCGGCGCTGCACGGGCGGATGCCGCCGGAGGACAAGGACGCCGTGATGCAGCGGTTCACGGCCGGCCAGCTCGACGTGCTCGTCGCCACCACGGTCATCGAGGTCGGCGTCGACGTCCCGAACGCCACCGTCATGGTCGTGCTGGACGCCGACCGCTTCGGCGTCAGCCAGCTGCACCAGCTGCGCGGCCGCGTCGGCCGCGGCGCCCACGCTGCGCTCTGCCTGCTGGTGACCGAGGCCGAGGGCGGCAGCCCCTCGCGGGAGCGGCTGGAGGCGGTGGCCGGGACCAACGACGGCTTCGAGCTGTCCCGCATCGACCTCGAGCAGCGCCGGGAGGGGGACGTGCTGGGCGCCTCGCAGTCCGGCGGGCGCAGCAGCCTGCGGATGCTGCGGCTGGCCGACCACGAGGAGCTGATCCTCGAGGCGCGGGCAGAGGCGGTGCGCCTCGTGGCGGACGACCCGGCGCTGAGGCGGCACCCCGCGCTGGCGCAGGCGGTCGTCGACGTGCTGGACGAGGAGCGCGCGGAGTTCCTGGCCAAGGGCTGAGCCTCCTGTCCCAGGGACGCCGCGAGCCCGCCCCGCAGCAGCGGGACGGGCTCGAAGGGCGGGAGCTCCTAGGTCAGGAGGAGCAGCAGGACGATCGCGGCGATGACCAGGGCGAGGACGGCGATGGTGCGCGTGTTCACGGTTCCTCCAGGAGGTTGAAGATCAGTGATCATGTTCTGCCACCCGAAGGGCACCCTCAACCCTCGAGATCATCCGCAGCATCGCGTCGCAGGACGCGCGGCGGCGTGCTGAGGACGGGGATCCTGCGGAGGATCAGCCGGGCGGGTGCCGGGGACGCAGGCCGCACGGGCACGATGGCCGCATGACACGGGTCATCGCCGGGCACGCCGGCGGCCGCCGCCTGCAGGTCCCGCCGGGCACCACCACCCGGCCCACCAGCGACCGCGCTCGCGAGGGCCTGTTCAGCAGCCTTCAGAGCCTGCTCGACCTCGAGGGCACGCGGGTGCTCGACCTCTACGCCGGCTCTGGCGCGCTCGGACTCGAGGCGGTGTCCCGCGGCGCCGCGAGCGCGACGCTGGTGGAGTCCGACCCGGACGCCGTCGCGGTGCTGCGCGCGAACGCCGAGCACCTGGGCTTCCGGAGCGCGTACGTCGTCGCGCAGCCGGTCGAGCGCTTCCTCGCCGTGGACGCCGAGCCCCGCTACGACCTCGCGCTCGTCGACCCGCCGTACGAGCTGGAGGTCGAGCCCGTGCTCGAGCAGCTGCTGCCGTGGCTGGCACCCGACGCGGTCGTCGCGGTCGAGCGGCGTACCCGCCGCAGCACCTTCGCCTGGCCGCCCGGCTACGAGCAGGTCCGGGAGCGGACCTACGGCGAGGCGACGCTCTGGTACGCGCTGCTAGCGTCCGCCCCATGAGACGGGCCGTCTGCCCCGGGTCCTTCGACCCCGTGACCCTCGGGCACCTCGACATCGTCGAGCGGGCCTCCAAGATCTACGACGAGGTCACCGTCGCGGTCCTGATCAACAAGAAGAAGTCCTCGCTGTACACCGTCGAGGAGCGCATGGCGCTGCTCGCCGAGGTCACGGCGTCCTACGGCAACGTCAAGGTGGACAGCTTCCACGGCCTGCTCGTCGACTACTGCAAGGCCCGCGACATCCCCGTCATCGTCAAGGGCCTGCGGGCGATCAGTGACTTCGACTACGAGCTCCAGATGGCCCAGATGAACCACGGGCTGGCCGGCGTCGAGACGATGTTCATGACGACCAACCCGCTGTACTCCTTCCTGTCCTCCAGCCTGGTCAAGGAGGTCGCGACGTACGGCGGCGACGTCTCCAAGCTGGTCCCCGAGCGCGTGCTCGCCTCCCTCACCGAGCGGCTGGCGACCTCCTGAGCGACCTCGAGCAGGCGCTCGACGGGCTGGTCCGGCTCGTTGAGGAGGCCCGAACGCTGCCGATGTCGGCCTCCGCGGTCGTCCACCGCGGCGAGGTGCTCGAGCTGCTGGAGCGGGTCCGCACGTCGGCCCGCGCGGCCCTCGCCGAGTCGCAGTCGGTGCTCGGCGACCGGGACGGCGTGCTCGAGCAGGGCCGGCAGGAGGTCGAGCGGCTGCGCGAGGAGGCGCTGGCCGAGCGGGCGCGGCTGGTCGAGGCGACGAGCGTGCACCGGGAGGCCTCGGCGGAGGCCGAGCGGCTGCTCGCCCACGCCCGGGCGCAGGCCGAGGCGATGCGCGCCGAGGTCGAGGACTACGTCGACGGCAAGCTGGCCAACTTC
>JAOPWK010000275.1 GCA_025965735.1 Frankiales bacterium | reverse complement strand
GGGGGGGGGGGGGGGGGGCGGCGGGTCAGCCGTCGACGGCGAGCACCAGCGGCAGCACCTCGCCGGCGCCGGCCGCACGCAGCACCCGCGCGGCCTCCGTCAGCGTCCAGCCGCTGTCGGTGCGGTCGTCGACGAGCAGCACCGGGCCGCCGTGCAGCGACCAGCCCTCCGGCACGGCGAACGCGTTCCGCACCGCCTTGAGCCGCTGGGCGCTGTTGGAGCGCCCGCCCGGCGGCGTGTCCCGCACCAGGTCCAGCGTGCCGAGCAGCGGCAGCCGCCCGACGGAGGCGATGCGGGCGGCCAGCGAGCCGACCAGCAGCGGCCGCGACCGAGAGGGGAGGGCGACGACACCGGTCGGCCGCGTCTCCCAGCCCCAGCCCTTGAGCACCTGCACGACCGCTCCCACCACGTCGTCCGGCACCTCGATGTCGGGGCCGCTGAAGACGGTGCGCAGCCGGGTGCCCCAGCCGACGTCGGACAGCCGCCCAAGGGCGCGCCCGGAGGCGGCCTGCTGGTCGGCCGGGATGCGCCCCTTGACCTCCGTCAGACCGCTCGGCCACATCTTGCGCGGTTCCACCTCGACACCCGGACGGCCCAGCGTCGCAGACGCCGCCTCCAGCGTCGCCGGCGTGACGTCCGCCGGCAGCGAGGTGCCGGTGCAGCGGTCGCAGCGCCCACAGGGCCTCGCGGTCGAGGAGAGGACCTCCGGGTCGTCGAGCTGGCGGCGCAGGAAGAGCATCCGGCAGTCAGGCGTGGCCGCGTAGTCGCGCATCGCCTGCTGCTCCGCCGCCCGGTCCGCGGCCACCCGGGCGTAGCGCTCCGCGTCGTACGCCCACGGCTGCCCGGTTGCGGTCCAGCCGCCGCTGACCCGGTGCACCGCGCCGTCGACGTCGAGCACCTTGAGCATCGTCTCGAGGCGGGTGCGCCGCAGGTCGACGTGCGCCTCGAGCGCGGCCGTCGACATCGGCCCGCCGTTGAGGTGCTCAGCGGACAGGGTGGCCAGCACCTGGCGCACCTGCTCCTCGGATGGGAAGCCCAGCGAGGCGAAGTACCGCCAGATCGCCTCGTCCTCCGCGCCGGGCAGCAGCACCACCTCGGCCCGCTCCACGCCGCGGCCCGCGCGCCCGACCTGCTGGTAGTACGCGATCGGCGACTGCGGCGCGCCCAGGTGCACCACGAAGCCGAGGTCGGGCTTGTCGAAGCCCATGCCCAGCGCACTGGTCGCGACCAGCACCTTGATGCGGTTGGCGAGCAGGTCGTCCTCGGCCACCCGTCGCTCGGCGTCGTCGGTGCGGCCCGAGTAGGAGGCGGCAGCGATCCCGCGGCTGCGCAGGAACGACGCCAGCTCGTCGGTCGCGGCCACCGTCAGGGTGTAGACGATGCCGCTGCCCGGCAGGTCGGCCAGGTGGTCGGCCAGCCAGGCCCACCGGTGCGCCGCGCTGGGCAGCGGCAGGACGTTCAGGTGCAGCGACTCGCGCTCCAGCACCCCGCGCAGCACGACCGCCTCGCCGCCGCTGCCGGTGGCCAGCTGCTCGGCCACGTCGGCGACGACGCGGGCGTTGGCGGTGGCCGTGGTCGCCAGCACCGGCGTCCCCGGCGGCAGCTCGGTGAGCAGGGTGCGGATGCGCCGGTAGTCCGGCCGGAAGTCGTGGCCCCAGTCGGAGATGCAGTGCGCCTCGTCGACCACGAGAAGGCCTGCGGTGGCGGCGAGCTCGGGCAGCACGGCGTCGCGGAAGCCCGGGTTGTTCAGGCGCTCCGGGCTGACCAGCAGCACGTCGACCTCACCGCGGCCGACGGCGTCGTAGACCAGGTGCCAGTCGTCGACGTTGCTCGAGTTGACCGTGACGGCGCGGATGCCGGCGCGCTGCGCGGCGGCGATCTGGTTGCGCATCAGGGCGAGCAGCGGGCTGACGATGACCGTCGGGCCGGCGCCGGAGGCGCGCAGCAGCGCGGTCGCCACGAAGTAGACGGCCGACTTCCCCCAGCCGGTGCGCTGCACGACCAGCGCGCGCCGGCGACCGGAGACCAGCGCGTCGATCGCCGTCCACTGGTCCTCGCGCAGGACGGCGTTCTCGCCCGCCAGCGCGCGCAGGTGCTTCTCGGCCTCGTCCCGGGTGGTCACCCGCACGACCTTAGGGAGCCGTCACTCCACCCACCGGCAGACCGCCGATCGGGTCGCCCGTCGCGTCCACGAGGTCGTACGCGAGGCAGTCCGCGGGCGAGGCGCCCGAGAAGCCGAGCGCCAGCACGAGGCGCAGGTCGGCGCACGCGACGTGGTCGCCGATCGTGGGGGAGACGTTGAAGATGATGTTGTCGTTGACCGGCACCTCGGCCGCGATGATCGGGACGTACTCCGCCGGCGCGATGAGGTAGCCGAGCATGTCGCCGGCCAGGCCCAGCTGGATGACCATCCGCTCGTCGCCCACGGCGTCGCGCACGTCCTGGCCGATGCGCGGGAAGCCCTCGCCCGGCGTGCCGATCACGGCGAGGTCGCCGATGCGCATGGCGCCGACGACGGTGCGGATCGTCTGCGCGTTGACCCACGGCGGCTGCTTGCTGCGGATCAGCTCGGCGCCGGCGTAGTGGCCGGCGGTGAACAGCGCGGTCACGGCCGGGCCGGTGATGGCCTCGCGGATGTAGCCGCGCTGCGCCCCGACCGGGCCGCTGACCGGCTCGGCGGCGGCCAGCGCCAGGCGCACGTGGCGGCTGTAGTTGGCCATCAGCGCGGTGCGCCGGTCGGCGATGTCGTAGCCGGGGTTCGACGGCGAGGTGAAGCTGCAGGTGGGGCGGCACGGCTGCGTGCCGCCGAGGGCGCCGACCATGGCCAGCCCCTCGCCACCGAACTCCTTGCTCATGAGGTCGGACAGGAACTGCGGCCAGTCGCCGTGCAGGCCGCTGCCGCCGCCCGCCGTGGCGTGCGCGGCGTAGGTGGCCCAGGTGACGACCTTCTCGCCGCTGGGCGCGGTCGCCTGCACGACGCGGAACATGCCGTCCTTGCCGGGCGTCGCGCAGACCTCCGGACCGGGGTAGGCCGGCTCCTTGCTCTGGTTCAGCGCCTCGGTGCAGGACTGGTTGTAGATCAGGTCGGAGGCGTCGCTCTCGCCGGCGCGCAGTGCGGCGAACTGCCGCTCCGCGTACGCCTCCTCGATGGCGGCGACCACCGAGTCGCGCAGGAAGTCGAGGTACTCCGGCGTCGGGCCGCCCCACACCCCGAGCGTGTCCGGGCCGGAGTGCGTGTGGTCGGAGGCGATGAGGATGTTGCCGAGCGGCAGGCGCGGGTTCGCTGCGGCGACGCGCTTGGCCATGTCCTCCAGCCCCCACTCGCCCTCCTCGTACGCCGCGAAGTGGCCGGTGACCTCGATGTTGGCGATGGCGATGGCGGTCTGGCCGTCGTCGACGACCATCGCGCGGGTGCGGACGCGGTCGCCCTCGGTGCGCGCGGTGCCGCCCCGGCCGACCAGCGCGTCGGGGATGGCCGTGCCGTCGCCGACCCCGAAGCCGCCGACGTTCACGACGCCAGCCGGGCTGATGTCGCGGTTGGCGGCGCCGACCAGGTACTCCGGCAGCGTGACCGGCACGGGGCGCGGGGTGGCCTTGGGCTTACCGGGCTTACCGGGCTTGCGGACGGCGACGCGGTAGGCGTACGTCCGGCCGGGGCGGACGGCGGCGTCGTCGTACGAGGTGCTGCCCGCGGGCAGCGTGGCCACGACGGCGTCGTCGCGAAGGACCTGCAGGTCGCGGTCGCTGTCCAGCGGCGACCAGTCGAGGCCGACGGCGCGGCCCTCGACGGCAGCGGTCAGACCGGTCACGTCGACCAGGCCGAGGCCGGGCTGGGCTGTCGCGGACACGACGAGCGGCCCGGTGACGACGGCAGCGGCGAGCAGGACGGCCAGGCGGCGGCGCATGCCCTAGGTGTTTCGCCGCCGTAAGGCTCAGTCCTGCTGGGCCGGCGGGAGGAGCAGCTGCTCGCCGCGGCGGAGCGGGCGCACGCCGGTGATCCCGCGCCGCTCGACCTCGTCGAGGAAGTCCTGCAGCGGACTGGTGAAGACGCCGTAGTCGTCGTAGTGGACCGGCACGGTCGTGCGCGGGTGGACGATCTGCAGCAGGTCGGCGCCCTCCTTGCCGTTCATCGTGACCATCAGCCCCAGGCCGAGGACGCCGGGGATGCGGGTGCCGCCGAGGTGCCACAGCCCGAGGTCCAGCGACGGGTGCCGGGCGGGGATCTCGCGCAGATCGTCGACCACGAGGGTGTCGCCGGTGACGTACATCGACAGCGGCGTGTCGTCCGTCGGCGCCCACTGCCAGACGCTGCCCATGACCGGCGGCAGCAGCGCCTGCAGCGGCCCGCGGGCGTGCCGGCCGGGGGTGGCCGTCACGGTGAGCATGTCGCCGGCCGCCGAGCGCAGCTCGTGCGACTGCCACGTCTCCAGCCCCACCGCCTTCGAGAAGCCCCACGTCCGGAGCTTGCGGGCGCTGGCCGGAGTGGTGATGATCGGGACGTCCTTGGCCAGTCCCTCGCGCGCCACCCGGTCGAAGTGGTCGCCGTGCAGGTGCGACAGCACGATCGCGTCCAGCGGCGGCAGGTCGGCGATCTGCATGGCCGGCTCGGTGAGCCGCTTGGAGACCAGCCCCTTGCCGAGGTAGGCGTAGTCGCCCTTGTGCAGGAAGTTCGGGTCGGTCAGGACGGTGAAGCCGCCGTACTCGACGAGGGTCGTGGCCGTGCCGAGGAAGGTCAGGGAGCCGCTCATGCGGGACGGCTACCCGCGGGGCGGCCGTCTACCCGAAGGCGACCGCCAGCAGGGTCACGGCGAGCAGCGCCACCAGCACGCCGGCCATCGCCGCGGGCACGACCCACGCCGGCGTCGGCTGCTCCGGTGTCGCCGGCCGGCGGCGCGCGACGTACACGCACAGGCCGACCACGACCTCCACGGCCAGCAGCGCGCCGGCGATCAGCGGCAGCCCGGCGGCGGCCAGCAAGGCGGCCGCGCCGAGCAGCGGCAGCACCCAGACGACCACCAGCACGACGTTGTCCGCCCGGTCCCGCTCGCTCACCGGCCCATCCTGCCCGTCGCTTCCCACGGCCGACGGCGCGATCGGCGAGGATGGAGGGGTACCGCGCCCGAGCAGGGCGCACAGGCGCGCCCTCCGAGGCGCTCCGCGACACCGAGAGCGAGAACCATGAGCGACTGGGGCCGGGTGGCCGAGGACGGCACCGTGTTCGTCAAGACCGCCGAGGGCGAGCGCGAGGTCGGCTCCTGGCAGGCCGGCACGCCGGAGGAGGGCCTGGCCCACTTCGGCCGGCGCTACGAGGTGATCTCGACCGAGGTGGCGCTGCTCGAGCAGCGCCTGCGCAGCGGCGCGGGCGACCCGCAGCAGGTCGCGCAGTCGGCGCAGCGGCTCAAGGGCACCATCCCGACCGCGGCGGCCGTGGGCGACCTCGCCTCGCTCGAGCGCCGCGTCGACGTGCTGCTCGAGAAGACGGCCGAGGCCGTCGAGGCGGGCAAGGTCAAGAAGGCCGAGGCGCGCGCCAGGGCCGCCGAGCAGAAGGCGGCGCTGGCGGACGAGGCCGAGCAGCTGGCCGGCAGCAGCGAGTGGAAGACCGCGGGCGAGCGGCTGCGCACCCTGGGCGAGGACTGGAAGCGCCTGCCGCACCTGGACCGCAAGGCCGAGGACGAGCTCTGGCAGCGGATCTCCGCCGCGCGCAAGCGCTTCACCGAGCGCCGCACCAAGCACTTCGCGGCCCTGGAGGAGCAGCGCGGCGTCAGCCAGCAGCGCAAGGAGAAGATCATCCAGGAGGCCGAGTCCCTCTCGTCCTCCACCGAGTGGGGCCCCACGGCCGGCCGCTACAAGCAGCTGATGAGCGACTGGAAGACCGCCGGCCGCGCGCCGCGCGAGGTCGAGGACGAGCTGTGGGGCCGCTTCAAGGACGCGCAGGACGCCTTCTTCCAGGCCCGCAACGCGCACTTCGCCGTCCAGGACGAGGAGCTGCGGGGCAACCAGAAGGTCAAGGAGGAGATCCTCGCCGAGGCCGAGACCATCGACCCGGCGCAGGGCCTCGACAAGGCCAAGGCCCGGCTGCGCACCCTGCAGGACCGCTGGGAGGCCGCAGGCAAGGTCCCGCGCGACGTCATGCGCTCGCTCGAGGACCGCATGGGCGCCGTCGAGGAGAAGATCCGCAACGCCGGCGAGCAGCGCTTCAAGGCCAGCGACGAGTCGCCCTTCGCGGCCAAGCTGCGCGAGAAGGTCGTCGAGCTCGAGCAGAAGCTGGAGAAGGCCCGCGCGGCCGGACGGCCGACCGAGGAGCTCGAGGCGGCGCTGACGACGCAGAAGCAGTGGCTGCAGCAGGCCGGCGGCAGCGTCAGCACGCCCACCGGCGGGGCCGCCGAGCCCGCGCCGTCCAGCGCGCCGAAGAAGAAGCCGACCACCGCCTGGGTGCGCGCCGAGGGCTAGCTAGTCGCAGGTCCGGCCGGAGGGCCGGTCCTGCACGCTGGGGTCCACGACCTCGACGTGCACATGCGGCCAGTGCGGCGCGAGCGTGTGCCTGTCGACCTGCGAGGCGAACGGCAGCACCCGCGCGCGGGAGCCGACGACGGTCACGCCTGCCCGCACGCGCTCGCCCTCGGCGACGCGCAGGCCCTCGAAGTGCAGGACCTTCACCTCCCAGCCGGGCCGGGCGTCCGGCTCGACCACGAGGTACTGGTCGACGTGGTCGCAGTACAGCGTGTACGTGCCGGCGCGCACGACGGTGCCGGTGACGGGGGAGCGGACCGGGCGGGTCGGGTCGACCACCACGTCTGCCGCGCCCTGGCCGTTCGTGTCGCGGGCGCGGCTGCCGAGCAGGCCGACCCGGTCGCGCTGCAGCGGCGACTGCGGCTGGGCGCCGTCGTGGCCGGACTCGTGCAGCCCGACCACCTCGACCACGGCGCCGGGGAAGTGCAGCGTCACCGGACCGACCTGGGCGTACGGCCGGAAGCCGGTGCGCAGGAGGCTGCGCTGCGGGGGCGGAGGGGGCGGCGGCGTCGGAGCCGCCGTGCTGGCCACCGGCGCGGCGACCGCCGCAGCGCTCGGCGGAGGTGCCGCCGGAGGTGCCGCCGGAGGTGCCGCCGTCGGGACGGACGTGGGCGAGGGCACGGCCGTCGCCAGGGAGGTGCCGCCGCTCGGCGCGGCGGCCACGAGCACCG
>JAOPWK010000252.1 GCA_025965735.1 Frankiales bacterium | reverse complement strand
CGGCCAGCGGCACCAGCAGCGCCGGCTCCTCCTGCGCCACCCGGCGCAGCGCGGCGGACTCCCGCAGGACGGCCGCCGCGTGCTCCAGCGCGTCCGCGATCGAGCGGCCGGTGCACTCCGCGGCCAGCGCGGCCACCCGCGCCTCGACGAGCGCCGCCAGCACGTCGTCCTTGGTCCGGAAGTGGTTGTAGAGCGTGGCCTTGGCGACGCCGCCGGTCGCCGCGATCGCGCTCATCGTGGTGCGCCGGACCCCGGAGCGCTCGACGCAGGCCGCGGCCGCGTCGAGGATCGCGCCGCGGGTGCGCAGCATGGCGTTGCCCGAGCGGGTGCGCAGCCCAGGGTCGCGCTGAGGCGCGTCCGACGCGCTCACGGTCAGGTGCGTCAGGCCGCGACGACGTCGCGCACGCTGTGCACGCCCGTGCGCAGGGAGGCGGTGGCGCCGTCGGCGCCGACCGGCTCGAGAGCCGGCAGGCGGCTCGGCAGGGTGTCCGGGACCGGCTCGAGGACCGACAGGCTCTCGCTGACGTCGCGCAGCACGTCGGACAGGCGGACGCCGAGGGCGCGGCAGATGCTGGCGAGCAGCTCGGAGGAGGCCTCCTTCTGGCCGCGCTCGACCTCGGAGAGGTAGCCCAGGCTGACCTGCGCGGCGGAGGACACCTCGCGCAGGGTGCGCTCCTGGGACAGGCGCGTGGTGCGCAGGGCCTCACCCAGCAGCGTGCGGAGCACGGCCACGACCTCACCTCCCTCGTCCTGCTCGACGTTACTCGCCGGGGGCCTGCCCCGCTCCACCGGACGCAAGCGCCGCGTCCGCCCTCAGCGAAGAACGCCGGGGAGGATCAGGGCGATTCCGCCGAGAGCACCCGCCGCAGCAGGTCCAGGCCCGCGTTGACGGCCAGCAGCCGGACGCGCTGCCGGTCGCCCGGCAGCCGCACGCTGCGGGCCTGCACGCCGTGCGGCCCGGCCACAGCCAGGTGCAGCGTCCCCGGCGGGTGCCCCTCCTGGACGTCCGGCCCGGCGACGCCGGTGAGACCCAGGCCGTACGTCGCCCCGAGCCGCTCGCGGACGCCGACGGCGAGCGCCTCCGCGGTCTGCGGCGACACCGCGCCGTGCTCGGCCAGCACCTGCTCGGGCACTCCGGCGAGGGTGGCCTTGAGGTCGGTCGCGTAGACCTGCACGCCGCCGCGGAAGACGGCGCTGCTGCCCGGGACCTCGGTGAGCGTGCCGCCGACCAGGCCGGCGGTGAGGGACTCGGCGACGGCGACGGTCGCTCCGGCGGCCCGCAGCGCCTCGACCACGACGCCGGGGAGGCTGTCGTCGTCGCGGCCGAAGACCGCGTCCTGCAGCGCGGTCGCGGCGGCCTCCACCAGCGGGCGCAGCACCTCGTCGGCCTGCTCCACGGTCGGTGCTGCGGTCGTCAGACGCACCCGTACGACGGCGCCGCCGGCGAGGTAGGCCAGCGCGACGTGGTCCGGCACCTCGATCGCCGCCTGCACCAGCTCGGCCACCGCGGACTCGCCGAGCCCGCCGCAGTGCAGCGTGCGGGTGACCACGACGCTGCCGCTGCGGGCGGCGAGCTCGGGCAGCACCGCCTGCATGACGCCGGCGAGCTCGTGCGGCGGGCCGGGCATCGCGTAGACCAGCTTCGCGCCGAGCTCCACCCGCAGGCCGGGCGCGCTGCCGACCGGGTTGTCCAGCACCGTGGCCCCGCGCGGCACGTCGGCCTGCTGCATGACGGCATCGGGCAGGTCCCGGTAGCCGTACGCCGCGAAGCGCTCGCGCAGCGAGGCCTCGAGCGCCGGCTGCCGCTCCAGCGGGGCGTCCGCCACCACGGCGACGGCCTCGCGGGTGAGGTCGTCGACGGTGGGGCCGAGCCCGCCGGTGAGCACGACGACGTCGGCGTCCTCGAGCGCCCGGCGCAGCGCGACGACGATCCGGTCGACGGTGTCGCCGACCATGCTCGAGTGGACGACCGGGCAGCCGACGGCTGCCAGCTGCGCCCCGAGCCAGGCGGCGTTGCCGTTGACGATGTCGCCCAGCAGCAGCTCGTCCCCGACCGCGACGACTGCGCCCCTCACGAGCGGGCCTCCCGCTTGCGGTCCGCCCGCTCCGAGGTCGTGCGCAGGACCAGCGCCTGGTAGGCGATCTCCAGGCCGGTCAGCACCGTCAGCAGGACGGCGGCACCCATGACGAGCGCCGAGACCGTCTGCAGGAAGCCGGTCAGCGGCAGCAGGTAGAGCGTGAGGGCGACGACCTGCAGGACGGTCTTGAGCTTGCCGCCGCGACCGGCCGGCATCACGCCGTGCCGGATCACCACGAAGCGCAGGAGCGTGATGCCCACCTCGCGCACCAGCACCAGCACGGTGACCCCCCACGGCAGCTCGCCGAGCAGGGACAGCCCGACCAGGGCTCCGCCGATCAGCGCCTTGTCCGCGATCGGGTCGACGAGCTTGCCGAACGACGTGACCAGGCCGCGGCTGCGGGCGATCTGGCCGTCGATCCGGTCGGTCAGCGCCGCGATCAGGAACACCGCCGTGGCACCGAGGCGCAGCCCGGCGTTGTCGCCGTCGTCGGCGAGCAGCAGCGCGAGGAAGACCGGGACGAGCAGCAGGCGCAGGACGGTCAGGTAGTTCGCGAGGTTCCAGGGGCTGACCCGCGGCTCCGTCACGTGAGGGCGGGCCTCAGGGTGGGAGTCTGCGCTGGGCTGTGCAGCTCGACGAGCTCGGCGACGAGGTCGACGCCCTCGGTCCCGACGACGCGGGCGCGCACCAGGTCGCCGACGGCCAGCACGTCGCTGCCGGGGCCGGTCAGGGTCGTGGCGCCGTCCACCTCGGGTGCCTGCCCTGCCGTACGCCCCTCCGCCACGCCGTCGAAGACGCCGTCGACGAGGACCTCCACGAGCTCGCCCACGCGCTCCTCCGCGCGCTGGCTGGTCAGCTCCTCGACCAGCTCGGTGAGCCGGGCGACGCGGGCGTCGACCACGTCCTGGGGCAGGTGGTCGGGCAGGTGCTCGGCCTCGGTGCCGTCCTCGTCCGAGTAGCCGAACACGCCGACGGCGTCGAGCCGCGCGGCGATGAGGAAGCGCTCGAGCTCGGCGACGTCCTCCTCGGTCTCGCCGGGGAAGCCGACGATGACGTTGCTGCGGACGGCGGCGGTGGGGTCGAGGGCGCGGACCTGGTCGAGCAGCGCGAGGAAGCTCTCCGTGCCGCCGAACCGGCGCATGCGGCGCAGCACCGTGGGCGAGCTGTGCTGGAAGCTCATGTCGAAGTAGGGCGCGACGCCGGGGGTCGTCGTCAGCACCTCCACCAGGCCGGGGCGCATCTCAGCCGGCTGCAGGTAGGACAGCCGCACCCGCTCGATGCCGTCGAGGGCAGCCAGCTCGGGGAGCAGCGTCTCGAGCAGGCGCAGGTCGCCGAGGTCCTTGCCGTACGACGTGCTGTTCTCGCTCACCAGGACCAGCTCGCGCACGCCGTGCTCGGCCAGCCAGCGCGCCTCGGCCATCACGTCGCTCGGGCGGCGGCTGACGAAGGACCCGCGGAAGCTCGGGATCGCACAGAAGGCGCACCGCCGGTCGCAGCCGCTGGCCAGCTTGAGCGGCGCGACCGGGCTGTCCTCCAGGCGGCGCCGCACGACGGTCGGGCCCCCGGCGTGGCCGGGCAGGCCGATGTCGATGGTCCCGGGCTCCACGGCCCTGGCGCGCTCCACCGGGCTGATCGGCAGGAGCTTGCGGCGGTCGCCGGGCGTGTGGCTCGCGGGCCGCTCGCCCTGCAGGACCTTGCTGAGCGACTCGGGCAGCCCGGCGTAGGCGTCGAAGCCGAGGACCGCGTCGGCCTCCGGCAGCTGCTCGGCCAGCTGCTCGCCGTACCGCTCGGCCAGACAGCCGACCGCCACGACCTTGGCGCCGGTGTCGTGCGCGGCCAGCAGCGTGTCGATCGAGTCCTTCTTGGCGCTCTCGACGAAGCCGCAGGTGTTGACCACGACGACGTCGGGGTCCTCGTCCGACAGCTCCCAGCCCGCGGCGTCCAGCTGGCCGGCGAGCTCCTCGGAGTCCACCTCGTTGCGGGCGCAGCCCAGCGTCACCATGGACACGCGACGAGGACCGGGCATCAGGACATCCTACGGCCGGCGGGAGCACAGGCCCTGGCGCAAGCCGCCACCCGTTCGGGCTAAAGCAGTACCGCCGTTCGCGCCGATGCTGCGTTGTGACGGCGAGCCGCGAGACCTCCTCCGCGACGACCCGCCTGGTGCTCGAGTACGTCCGCGAGCGGCTGGGGGAGGACGGCGTGCGGGCCGTCGTGACCGCTGCCGCCGTGCCGTACTCCCTCGAGCAGCTGCAGGACCCGGCGGAGTGGGTCAGCTACGACACCCGCATCCGGCTGTTCCAGCAGGCCACTGCCGCGCTGCAGGAGCCGGGCGCCATGTTCGAGGTCGGCGCCTCGGCGCTGCGGGCCGGCATCAACCCCTCCCTGATCGCGCTGCTGCGGGCCCTGGGCTCGCCGCGCCAGGTCTTCCGGTCGCTGCCGCGGGCCGTCTCCAAGTTCTCGACGACGTCCACGATGCAGATGCTCGACATGGGCAAGCACCACGCCACGATCCGGTACGAGCTGCACGAGGGCTACGAGCACTCACGCCTGGACTGCCTGTACGCGCAGGGCCTGTTCTCGGTCGTCCCGCAGATCTTCGGGCTGCCGGCCGCCCGGATCGTGCACGACGAGTGCGAGTCCGACGGCGCGCCCGCGTGCATCTACCACGTCACCTGGGCCCGTCGGTCGCGGCTGCGGTGGCGCTCCGAGGTGGTCGACCCGGAGCTCGAGGTGCTGCGCGAGCAGCTGGACGCCCTGCAGGCGGTCGCTTCCGACCTGGTCAGCATCGACCGCGTCGAGGACGTCCTGCAGCGCATCACCGAGCGGGCCGCCTCCGCGGTGCTCGCCCCCGGCTACCTGCTCGCCGTCCAGAGCCCGCACAGCGACGAGCGCCTGGTCTTCAGCGCCGGCGTCGGGGAGGCGCGCGCCGCCGAGCTGGCCGAGGCGCTGCTCGCGGGTGACGACCTGGGCGACCAGGCCGTCGTCGTCGACGTCGCCTCCAGCCGCCGGCACCACGGCCGGCTGGCTGCCCTGCACGGAGACGGGCAGCGCGGCCTGGCCGACGAGGCGCGCATGCTCGGCGTCTACGCCCGGCACGCCGCCGTCGCCCTCGACCTGCTCGTCGCCGTCGACGGCAGCCGGCGCGGGGAGGAGCGGGCCACCGCCCTGCTCGGCCTGTCCCACCGCCTGGCCCGGGCGGAGACGACGGCCGAGGTCACCGACGTCGTCGCCGCTGCCCTGCCCGGCATCGTGGGCAGCACCAGCGCCGCGGTGCTGCTGTGGGACGGTGCCGCCGGCGAGCTCCGCACCTCCGCCGCCGAGGGCGTCGAGCCCGCGCACCACGAGATCCTGCTGAGCTCGCCGCTGCGCCCGGAGGAGTTCCCCGAGCTGGTCGAGATGCTGGCCCGCCGGCAGCCGAAGGTGCTCCTGCTGCCCGAGGTCGGGCCGGCCCTGAACTTCCTGTTCTCCGCGATCGAGGTGGGCACCTGCCTGGCGGTGCCGCTCATGGCCGGCACCGATCTGCTCGGCGTGGCCACGGCCAGCTGGAGCACGCACGACGACAGCCCCAAGGACATCCCGGAGCAGCTCGCCCGGCTCGCCGGCGTGGCCGACCAGGCCGCCACGGCCCTGTCCAACGCCCGGCTGCTCGAGACCATCAAGCACCAGTCGCTGCACGACGACCTGACCGGCCTGCCGAACCGCGTGCTGTTCGGCGACCGCCTGGACCACGCGCTGCGCGCCTGCGCCCGTGGCGCGGGCGTGGCGGTGCTGTTCTGCGACCTCGACCGCTTCAAGCAGGTCAACGACGTGCTCGGCCACGCTGCCGGCGACGAGCTGCTGCGGCAGGTCGCCCAGCGGCTGCTCAGCGCGCTGCGCCCCGGCGACAGCGTCGGCCGGCTGTCCGGCGACGAGTTCTCGGTGCTGCTCACCTCGGTGTCCGACATCGAGACCGCCGAGCAGGTGGCGCAGCGGGTGGTCTGGTGCTTCGACACCCCCTTCCGCATCGACGGCCGCGAGCTGCGTGTGACCACCAGCGTCGGCGTCGCGGTGCACCTCGGCCCTGAGGGCCGCGCCGACCGCCTGCTCCGGGCGGCCGACAGCGCGATGTACGTCGCGAAGCAGCGCGGCCGCAACCAGATCTCCTGTGCTGGCGACATCCCGGCGCTCACCTCCGCCGGACCCTCCCTGGAGCAGGAGCTCGTCCACGCGCTCGGCAACGACGAGCTGCGCCTGCACTACCAGCCGATCCTGGCCCTCTCCCCCGACGCCGCCGCGGTGGTCGTCGGGCAGGAGGCGCTCATGCGCTGGGAGCACCCGCGCCTCGGCCTGCTGCCGCCGGCCGCGTTCCTCCCGCTGGCCGAGGAGAGCAGCCTCATCGTCGAGGTCGACCTGTGGGCCGTGCGCCGGGCGTGCCGCCAGGCGCAGCAGTGGGCGACCGACCCCGAACGCAGCGCGCTGCGCTGCTCGGTGAACCTGTCCGGCCGCACGCTCGTCGACCCGCGCCTGGTGCCGGCCGTCCGCTCCGCCCTGGCGGAGTTCGACGTCCACCCGCGCCAGCTGTGCCTGGAGGTGGTCGAGAGCCAGTCGCTGGTCGACCTCCCGAGCGTCGTCAGCCGGCTCACCGAGCTGCGCCAGATGGGCGTCCGCACCGCGCTGGACGACTTCGGCACCGGCTACTCGACGCTGTCCTGGCTGCAGCAGCTGCCGGTCGACCGCATCAAGCTGGACCGCACCTTCATCACCGACCTGCCCTCGGAGCCGGCCGGCCTGCTCATCCGCGGCGTCCTCGCCCTCGCCCGCGAGCTCGGCATCGAGGTCGCCGCCGAGGGCGTCGAGACGCAGGAGCAGCTCGACGCGCTGCAGGCCGCCGGCTGCCCGCTCGTGCAGGGCTACCTTCTGGGGCGGCCGGCGCCCGTGGCGGCGGTCATCCCGGCCCAGTACGTGCCCGGGAGCACCCCGGTCGTGCAGACCTAGAACTCGACCGGCTCCCCGCCCTTGAGGACCACGAGCACGTTCTCCAGCTCCTCCGGACGGATCAGCACGTCGCGCGCCTTGCTGCCCTCGGACGGCCCGACGATGCCGCGGCTCTCCATGAGGTCCATGAGGCGACCGGCCTTGGCGAAGCCGACGCGCAGCTTGCGCTGCAGCATGCTCGTGCTCCCGAACTGCGTGGTCACCACGAGCTCCACGGCCTGGCACAGCACGTCCAGGTCGTCGCCGATCTCCTCGTCCACCTCGCGGTCCTTGGCCGGCGCCGCCACGACGTCCTCGCGGAAGGCCGGCTGGCGCTGCTCCTTGCAGTGCTTGACGACCGCCGCGACCTCGGCGTCGGTGACCAGCGCGCCCTGGATGCGCATCGGCTTGCTGGCGCCCATCGGCAGGAACAGGCTGTCGCCCTTGCCGATCAGCTTCTCCGCGCCGGGCTGGTCGAGGATGACCTTGGAGTCGGTGCCGCTGCTGGTGGCGAAGGCCAGCCGGCTCGGGACGTTGGCCTTGATGAGGCCGGTCACGACGTCCACGCTCGGCCGCTGGGTCGCGATCACGAGGTGGATGCCGGCGGCGCGGGCCAGCTGCGTGATGCGGACGATCGAGTCCTCGACGTCGCGCGGCGCGACCATCATCAGGTCGGCGAGCTCGTCGATGATCACCATGAGGTACGGGTACGGCTTGTAGATCCGCTCGCTGCCGGGCGGGGCGGCGAGCTCACCGGCGCGCACGGCCTTGTTGAAGTCGTCCACGTGGCGGAACCCGCTGGCGGCGAGGTCGTCGTACCGCATGTCCATCTCGCGGACGACCCACTGCAGCGCCTCGGCGGCCTTCTTGGGGTTCGTGATGATCGGCGTGATGAGGTGCGGGATCCCCTCGTACGCCGTCATCTCGACCCGCTTGGGGTCGATGAGCACCATGCGGACCTCGTCCGGCGTGGCCCGCGTCAGGACGCTGACGAGCAGCGAGTTGATGCAGACGGACTTGCCGGCGCCGGTCGCCCCGGCGATGAGGATGTGCGGCGTCTTGGCGATGTTCGCGCAGACGTAGCCGCCCTCGATGTCCTTGCCGAGCGCGACGAGCATCGGGTGGTGGTCGTTGGTGGCGACGCTGCTGCGCAGGATGTCGCCGAGGCTGACGGTCTCGCGGTCGGTGTTCGGGATCTCGATGCCGACGGCGCTCTTGCCGGGGATCGGCGACAGGATCCGCACGTCCGGGGACTTCACGGCGTACGCGATGTTGCGCGACAGCTGGATGATCCGCTCGACCTTCACGGCCGGACCGAGCTCCACCTCGTAGCGGGTGACCGTGGGGCCGCGGCTGAAGTCGGTGACGGTGGCGTCGACCTGGAAGTCCTCGAGCACGCCGGTCAGCGCCTGGATGACCTCGTCGTTGGCGGCGCTGCGCTTCTTGGGCGGCGTGCCGGCGGCGAGCAGGTCCGGCGGCGGCAGCTGGTAGCCGCCCTCCTCGGGAGTGAGCTGCAGCTGCTCGACGGTCTTGGGCAGCGGGACGAACGGCTTGGGCTCCGGCTCGGGGTCGGGCGCGAGGGCGACCGGCTCCACGACGACGGGTGAGGCGTCCTCGGGGGTGTCCTGCTGGGCGAGAGCGCCGACCCGACGGCGGGGGCTCCTGCGGCGCAGCGGCTCCAGCGGCTCGGGCGCGTCCGCCGAGGGCACCTCCTCGACCGGCGTGCGGCGCAGCACCTTGTCGCGCAGCGCCCTCAGCCCGTCAGGCACTTGGTGCATCGGCGTCGCCGTGACGACGAGCAGACCGAAGAGGGCCAGCAGGACCAGCACCGGGACGGCGAGCCAGGCGGTGAGGCCCTGCTCGAGCGGGCTGCCGAGCAGGAAGCCGACCAGGCCGCCCTTCTCGTCCCCGGGCGCGTCACCCTTCACCACGTGCAGCACGCCGAGCGCGCCGAGGCTCAGCGCGAGCCAGCCGACGACGAGCCGCCCGCGGCCGCCCTTGCCGTCGGGGTGGCGCAGGACGCGCCAGGCGCCGTACGCGAGCAGCACCGGCAGGAGCAGCGCCCCCTTGCCGAGCACGGCGGTGAGCAACTCGTCGACCTTGGCGCCTGCGCCGCCGGCGTGCCACCAGGCACCGCCCGCGGCGACGAGGGCGAGGGCGAGCAGGAGCAGGCCGAGGCCGTCGCGCCGGTGCGCCGGGTCGATGTCGCGGGCGCCGCTGCCGGCAGCGCGGCTGGCGCTGCCGAGCGCCTGCGCGCTGACCTTGAGCAGGCCGACGACGGCGCGTACGACGGCGCGGAGCAGCAGGCCGATGCCGCGCACCAGGGCGCCGAGGGCGGACGGCTTCTTCGGAGCGGGAGCGCGTCGGGTGCTGGTGGCGGGCTTGCTGCGCTGCTTGGGCGCGGACGGCTTCTTGGCAGCAGGGCGCGCGCTGCTGCCGCTGCGCGGGCGGGTCTGCGTGGACGTCCGGCTGGCCATGGCGGGACGCTACCGCCCAGTACCAGCCGTCACAGCCGTCACACGAGGTGACACGCCGAGGTGGGTCACGGACGCCCGTACGTGATCCACAGAAGCATCGGTGCGCTCAGCACGCCGGAGGAGCTCCTACGGGACCGATCCTTCTGTGGATCACCGAGGGTGGCGCGCTCAGACCTCGATGACCACGGGGACGATCATCGGGCGGCGGCGGTAGGTGTCGCTCACCCAGCGCCCGACGATCCGGCGGACGTTCTGCGCGATGGTGTGCGCGTCGGCAACGCCCTCGCGGGCGGAGCGGTCCAGCTCCTCCTCGATCAGCGCGCGCACCGGCGCGAAGGCGGCCCGGTCGTCGGTGAAGCCGCGCGCGCTGATGTCCGGCCCCCCGGCGATCTTCCCGGTGACGCTGTCCACCGCGAGGGTGATGGAGATGAAGCCCTCGTCGCCGAGGATGCGCCGGTCCTTGAGCGTGGTCTCGCCGACGTCGCCGACCTCGAGCCCGTCCACGAAGACGTAGCCGCACGGCACGGCGCCGACGATGGAGGCCTTGCCGTCGACCAGGTCGACCACGACGCCGTCCTCCGCCAGCACGATCCGCTCGTCCGGGACGCCGGTCAGGCGGGCCAGCTCGGCGTGCGCACGCAGGTGGCGCCACTCGCCGTGCACCGGCATCAGGTTGCTGGGCTTGGTGGCGTTGAGCAGGTAGAGCAGCTCGCCGGCAGGGGCGTGGCCTGAGACGTGCACCTTCGCGACGTCCTTGTGCACGACGCGCGCGCCCCAGCGGGACAGCCCGTTGATGACCCGGTAGACGGCGTTCTCGTTGCCGGGGATCAGCGAGGAGGCGAGCACGACGGTGTCCTCGGCCTCGATGCGGATCTGGTGGTGTGAGCGGTTCGCCATGCGGGACAGCGCGGACAGCGGCTCGCCCTGCGACCCGGTCGACACGAGCACGACCTTGGAGGCGGGCAGGTGCTCGACGTCCTTCATGTCGATCATCAGGCCGTCGGGCACGTGCAGGAAGCCGAGGTCGCGCGCGACGCCCATGTTGCGCACCATCGAGCGGCCGACGAACGCCACCGAGCGGCCGTGCGCGTGCGCGGCGTCCAGCACCTGCTGCACGCGGTGCACGTGCGAGGCGAAGCAGGCGACGATCACGCGCCCCGCCGACGCCCGCATCACCTCGTGGACGACCGGGCCGATCTCGCGCTCGGGGGTGACGAAGCCGGGGACCTCGGCGTTGGTGGAGTCCGACAGCAGCAGGTCGATGCCGTCGCGGCCGAGCCGGGCGAAGCCGCCGAGATCGGTGAGCCGGCCGTCCAGCGGCAGCTGGTCCATCTTGAAGTCGCCGGTGTGCAGGACCACGCCGGCCTCGGTCTTGATGGCGACGGCGAGCGCGTCCGGGATCGAGTGGTTGACCGCGAAGAACTCGAGCGAGAACGGCCCGAGCTGCGCGGTCTGCTCCTCGGCGACGGGTCGCAGGACCGGCTCGATGCGGTGCTCGCGGAGCTTGGCGGCCAGCAGCGCCAGGGTGAAGCGGCTGCCCAGGAGCGGGATGTCGCGGCGCTCGCGCAGGAGGTACGGCACCGCGCCGAGGTGGTCCTCGTGGCCGTGCGTCAGCACGACGGCCTCGACGTCGGCGAGCCGGTCCCGGATGTAGCTGAAGTCCGGGAGGATCAGGTCGATGCCGGGCTGGTCGACCTCGGGGAACAGCACCCCGCAGTCGACGATCAGCAGCCGGCCGGCGATCTCGAAGACCGTCATGTTGCGGCCGATCTCGCCGAGGCCGCCGAGGGCCACGACCCGCAGCGCGCCGTCGGCGAGCGCGGGCGGTGCGCTGAGCTGGGGGTGCGGGTGGCTCATGCAGCCCGCTCCAGCGGCAGGCCGGCCAGCGCCAGGTCGTCGCGCAGCACCGCGACCTGCTCCGGCGTCGCGTCGACGAGCGGCAGGCGGACCGGGCCGGCCGGCAGGCCGAGCTCACGCAGCCCGGCCTTCACCAGGATGGTGCCCTGCGCGCGGAAGATGCCGGTGAACGCGGGCAGCAGCCGGCGGTGGTGCTCGCGGGCGCCCTCGACGTCACCGGCCAGGTAGGCGGCGCACATCGCGGAGGTGCCCGCGGCGGTGAAGGCGGTGCTCGTGCCGACGACACCCACGCCGCCGATCGACAGGATCGGGAGCGTGTAGGCGTCCTGGCCGGAGTAGTAGGCGAGGTCGGTGCGCTGCAGCACCCACGAGGTCGCCTCCAGGTCGAGCTTGGCGTCCTTCATCGCGACGATCCGGGGGTGCTCGGCGAGCCGCACGATCGTCTCGGTCTCCATGGCGATCGCGGAGCGGCCGGGGATGTCGTAGAGCATCACCGGCAGGTCAGCGGCGTCCGCGACGGCCTGCACGTGCGCGAGGACACCCGCCTGCGGTGGCTTGTTGTAGTACGGCGTCACGACCAGCACGCCGTCCGCGCCGGCGGCCTGCGCCTCGCGGGCCATGGACACCGAGTGGGCAGTGTCGTTGGAGCCGACGCCGGCGACGATGCTGCAGCGGTCGCCCACGGCCTCGACCACCGCCCGGATGAGGTCGACCTTCTCCTTGGCGCGCGTCGTCGGCGCCTCACCGGTCGTGCCGTTCAGCACGAGCCCGTCGTTGCCGCTGTCGGCCAGGTGGCGGGCCAGGACCTGGGCGCCGTCGAGGTCCAGGGCTCCGTCCGCGGCGAAGGGCGTGACCATCGCGGTGAGCACCCGGCCGAAGGGTGCGGGCGGCGGCGTCATGGCGCCCAGGCTACCCACGGACCGCCCTCGGAACGTCCGCCCGGAGCAGCGCCTCGAGAGCCGCCGCAGGCAGCGGCCGGTGCAGCAGGTAGCCCTGCGCGACGAGCACGCCCTGGGCCACCAGCCAGTCGCGCTGCTCGTCCTCCTCGACGCCCTCGGCGATGCAGGACATGCCGAGGTCGCCGGTCAGCGAGCACAGCGCGCGCACGATCGCCTCGTCCTGCCGGTCGCGCCCGAGCCCGAGCACGAACGCGCGGTCGATCTTGACCGAGGCGACCGGCACGCGGCGCAGGTGCAGCAGCGACGACGACCCGGTGCCGAAGTCGTCCAGCGCCAGGCGCACCCCGTGCTCGACGTACGAGGCGAGGGCCCGCAGCACCGCCCCCTCCGCGTCGAGCAGCACGCTCTCGAGAACCTCCAGCGTGAGCGCGCCGGCCGGCAACCCGGTCTCCCGCAGCACGTCCAGCGCCACCTCGAGCTGCCCCGGGTCGAGCAGCTCGCGGCTGCTGAGGTTGACCGACAGCGCGAGCTCCTCGCAGCCAGGTAGTCCACGCCACTGCGCCACCTGCCGCGCCGCCGTGTGCAGCACCTGGCGGCCGAGCTCGACGATGAGCCCGGTGTCGTCCGCGACGTCGAGGAAGGACGCCGGGGCGAGCAGTCCGCGCCGCGGGTGCGTCCACCGGGCGAGCGCCTCGACGCCGACGACACGGCCGGAGGAGAGCTCGACCTGCGGCTGGTAATGCACGGTGATCTCGCCGCACTCGAGGGCGCTGCGCAGCTCCTGCTCGACGGTCAGCCGTTCGACCGGCGCCTGCCCCGTCGCCTCGCTCCACACGACGGCGCGAGCGCGGCCCTTGGCCTTGGCGCGGTACATCGAGACGTCGGCGTCGCGCAGCAGGGCCTCGGCGTCGCGCTCGTCGGTGGCGCCGCCGTCGTGCACCACGATGCCGACGCTCGCGCTGACGACGAGCTCGTGGCCGGAGACCTCCACCGGTGCGCCCAGGACCGTCTGCACCCGCTCCGCCAGCTGGACCGCGCCCTCCTCGGCCAGACCGGCTGCCACGACGACGAACTCGTCGCCGCCGAGCCGCGCCACCACGTCGCCGTCGCGGCAGGTGCCCGCCAGCCGCCCGGCCACCGTGCGCAACAGCTCGTCGCCGGCGCTGTGTCCGAGCGAGTCGTTCACGACCTTGAAGCGGTCCAGGTCCAGGAACAGCAGCGCGAGCGGCTGCCCCGCGTCGAGCAGGTCCTCCAGGTGCTGCAGCAGCGCCGCCCGGTTGGCCAGGCCGGTCAGCGGGTCGCCGAGCGCGAGCCGCGCCAGCCGCTGCTCGGACTCCATGCGCGCGGTCACGTCGCGGGTGGAGGACTGCAGCTCGAGGACCCGCCCCTCGGCCCGCACCGGCCGCATCACCGTCTCGACCCAGACCCACCGGCCGTCGCGGTGCGCCATCCGGTACCGGACGGTCGACACCTCCCCCGACCGCAGCAGCGCGACCAGCGCGCTGATCAGCCGCGCCCGGTCCTCGACGTGGACGAACTCCGTCGCCTGCTGCCCCTCGAGCTCCTGGGGCTCCCGGCCGAGCATGTCCCGCAGCGCCGGGGAGGCGTACAGGCAGGTGCCGTCAGCGAGGTGCCGGGTGATGACGTCGGTGCTGTTCTCGGCGAGCAGGCGGAAGTGCGCCTCGCTCTCCTGCAGCGCCACCTGCGCGGCCAGCCGCTCGGTGACGTCGGTGAACGTGGCCAGGGCGGCGTAGGGCTTGTCGTCACCCGGTCGCCGCAGCGGCCGCGCGGCCACCTTCAGCCACCGCGTCACGGCCCCGCGGCGCAGGCCCATGCGCACGTCGGTGACGGGGACGCCGGTGCGCACCGCCTGGTGGATCGGCCAGTCGGCGTCGGGCCACGGCGACCCGTCGCCCTGCAGCACCTCCCAGCCGGCATCGCCCAGGAAGCGGTTGCTCACCTGCCCGGGCTCGATGCCGAGCACCTCGCGCACCGCCCGGTTGCTGACGAGCACCCGCAGCGCGTCGTCGATGACGAGCAGGCCGACGTTCAGCGCGTCCAGCGCCGCGACGTAGTGCTGCCGCTCCTCCAGCAGGGCGTCGAGCTCGGCCTCGCTCAGCTCAGCCCTCGCCGACCAGGGGGCTCGACGCGACCTCGGTGCCGTCCGACAGCGTGCTGATCTCGAAGTCCGCGAAGGCGTTCGGGGCAACCCGCTGCAGCTCGCGCAGCATCGCGATCGCCAGCTCGCGGATCTCGACGTCGGCGTGCTCGCTGGCCCGCATCGCGACGAAGTGCCGCATCGCCCGGTAGTTGCCGGTCACGACGATGCGCGTCTCGGTGGCGTTCGGCAGGACCGCCCGCGCGGCCTGACGGGCCTGCTTGCGGCGGCTGGTGACGTTCTCCACGTCGGCGAACTTCTTCTCCAGGCCCTCGAGCAGCCGCGTGTACGACGCGAGCGCCTGCTCACTGGCCTCGAGGAACATCGCGTGCAGCTCGGGGTCCTCGGCGATGACGGCCGGCTCGACCATCGCGGCGTCGCGCTCGGGGACGTACCGCTGGGACAGCTGCGAGTAGCTGAAGTGCCGGTGACGGATCAGCTCGTGGGTGAGCGAGCGGGAGATGCCGGTCAGGTAGAAGGTGACGCTGCCGTGCTCGAGCACCGACAGGTGGCCGACCTCGAGGATGTGCCGCAGGTAGCCCTCGTTCGTCGCGGTGGCCGGGTTCGGCTTGTTCCACGACTGGTAGCAGGCCCGGCCGGCGAACTCGGCCAGCGCCTGCCCGCCGTCCACGTCGGTCTCCCACGGCACGTCGGCCGGCGGGTCGAAGTGGGTGTAGCCGATGACCTGGACCTGGAGCGGGGCGAGCTCGGGCACTGACGGACTCCGTACGGGACACTGGTGCAGGGCAGCCCTCTGCGGCGGGGGAAGCCGGGCCACAGGCAGGCTAGCCCGGCCGTCGTCCCCGGTCAGGCAGGCGCGCGCCTGTGGTGGCATGGAGCGCGTGACAACGACGGCGCCCGCCCCCCGTCGGACCTCGACCTCGACGTGGGCCGTGCTCGGCCTGCTGGGCGTGACCGCCGCCTGGGGCTCGACCTTCTTCCTGCTCAAGGGCGTCGTCGAGCGGGTGCCGGTCAGCGACTTCCTGGCCGTCCGCTTCCTGCTGGCCGCAGCGGCGGTGTGGCTCATCGCCCCGCGCTCGGTGTCGCGGCTGACCTCGGCCGAGCG
The DNA here is from genome assembly GCA_025965735.1 of Frankiales bacterium. Taxonomy (GTDB): domain Bacteria; phylum Actinomycetota; class Actinomycetes; order Mycobacteriales; family SCTD01; genus SCTD01. Next base: position 12,717 of record JAOPWK010000252.1, on the reverse strand, counting down.
CCGCTCCGGCGTCGTCCTCGGCCTCGTCTACGGCGGGGCCCAGCTCCTGCAGACGGTCGGCCTGCAGACGACGTCGGCGTCGGTGTCCGGCTTCGTGACCGGGATGTACGTCGTCTTCACGCCGCTGCTCGGCGCCCTGCTGCTGCGCGCCCGCATCGGGCGGGTCGTGTGGGTGGCCGTCGCGCTGTCGACGGCCGGCCTCGGGGTCCTGTCGTTGCAGGGCTTCGCCATCGGCGGCGGCGAGGCGCTCACGCTGGCCTCGGCGCTCCTGTACGCGGTGCACATCGTCGGACTCGGCGTGTGGAGCAGCGGCCGGAGCGCGATCGGGCTGACCGTCGTCCAGCTGCTGACCATCACCGTCGTGTGCGGCGCGGCCGCTGCGCCGGGTGGTGTCGTCCTGCCGCAGACGGGCGGCGACTGGTTCGCCCTCGTGTACATGGCTCTGGTCGCCGGCGCGCTCGCCCTGGTCGTGCAGACCTGGGCGCAGGCGCACCTGGCGGCCACCCGGGCCGCGATCATCATGACGATGGAGCCGGTCTGGGCCGGCTTCTTCGCGGTGCTGTTCGGCGGCGAGCGGCTGGGCCTGCGGGTCGTGCTCGGCGGCGGCCTCGTGCTCGGGGCGATGTACCTCGTCGAACTGGGTCCGCGCCGGCCGGAGGACCAGGACGTCGCGCAGGAGGTCGGCGGCGTCACGCACGTCGGCCCGGTCTAGCCCAACACCTTCTGCACCGCGACGACGCCGCCGTTGGTGCGCGCGCCGAGGGCGTCGTTCACCGCGATCATCGGTCCGTTCTCCTGCGCGTTCCAGGTCGAGATGTACGCCGTCTTTGGTGAGGACGCGGTCAGCTCCTGCAGCGCAGCCAGCTTCACCAGCATCCCCAGCCGGTGGCCCCGGTGCTCGCGCAGGACGAGGGTGTCCCACTGGTACGCCCGTCGCCGCAGTGACCGCGGCACCCCCATCGTCGTGTAGGCGACCATGCGCCCCGTGGGCCGGTGCACGGCGCCGGCCCCGACGTAGGTCCGGTCCATCTCGAGGGCGTGCTGCTCGTTGCGGCGCAGCCGCGCGACGTCCCACACCTCCTCGCGCCAGTCCATCTGGTCCTTGGGCACGTCGGTCGACATGGCGGCGTTCAGCTGCGCGCAGTCCTCGGCCAGGTCGTCCGGGCAGCGGTCCCACCACGTCCGCACGTCGTACTCCGCGGCGTGCTCGGCGCAGGCCCGCTCCAGCTCCGCGACGCGGGTGGGGTCCAGCGGCAGGTCGATGTCTCGTCGCACCTCGTGCTGCACGACGTCGTAGCCGAGGGCCACCGCGGCCAGCCGGTTGCCGCGGTCCGCACCGGGCGGCTCGTCGCAGATCACCAGCACGGTGGTGCGGCCGTCCCCGCGCGCCCGTCGTACGAGCTCCTCGTCCAGCGCACGCGCGATGCCCCGGCGGCGGGCGTCCGGGTGCACGACGAGGACCGCCTCGCACAGGTGCTCGTTGTCCTTCTGCGGCAGCTCCATCCGCGCGGCGCCGACGACGGCGCCGTCCTGCACGGCAGCCAGCATCACCTTGCGGTTGTCCTCGTCGGACAGGCTGGCCCGCTGCTGCTCGTGCTGCAGCCAGCTCGGGTCGTCCGGACGCTCGAGCAGGTCGCTCGCCTCGACGACGGCGAACCACTGCGCGAACGCCGCGTCGTCCTTCGGGTCCAGCTCGACGACCTCCACGTCGCCCGACGCTGCCACGCCCGTCCACCGCATTACGGCAGCGGCGGCGTGGACTCCCAGAAGCGCACCTGCTCGTCGAGCGCGATGCCGTGGCCGACCAGCTCCGCCTCGCGCTCCGGCAGCCCGGCCAGCTGCAGGCCCACGGGCAGGCCGCGCTCGTCGAGGCCGACCGGCACCGACAGCGCCGGCCAGCCCAGCACCGACCACAGCTTGGCCAGGCCGATGGACGGTCCGGGTCCCGGCTGCGGAGCGGGCGGCTCCGGGATCGTCGGGTGGGCGAGGACGTCGAGCCGGTGCTGGGTGAGCAGCTCGCGCCACTGCTGCCGCATCCGCGTCCGGTCGCGCTGGGCCTGCGCGTACTGCTCCGGCGTGGTCCGACGGGCCTGGGCGAAGCGCTCCCGGATCGGGTCGCCGTAGAGGTGCTCGCGCTCGGCGAGCCAGGTGGCGTGGTGCTCCAGCGCCTCGGGTCCCATCGTGTGGCCGTAGACGCCCGGCACCTCCAACAGCTGCTCGGTGTCCGCCGGCGGGTCCACCTCCACCAGCTGGGCGCCCAGGCGCTGCAGGCCGTCTCGGCACACGGCGGCCAGCTGCGGGTCGCCGTCCCAGAACAGCCGCGTCGGCACCCCGATCCGCAGCGGAGCGGCTCCGGCGGAGGGGTAGGCCGGCACCGGCTCGTCGAGGCTGTGCGGGTCGCGCGGGTCGTGCCCGGCGAGCAGCCGGAGCAGCAGCGACACGTCGCGCATCCGCCGCGCCATCGGGCCGGTCGTGTCGAGCGAGTGCGCGAGCGGCAGCGCGCCGTACGCCGACACCCGCCCGTGCGCCGGCCGCAGGCTGCAGATGCCGCAGGCCGCCGCCGGGATGCGCAGCGAGCCGCCGGTGTCGCTGCCGGTGGCGATCGGCACCATCCGTGCGGCCAACGCAGCGCCCGAGCCTCCCGAGGAGCCGCCCGGCGTGCGGCTGAGGTCCCAGGGGTTGCGCGTCGGGTGCGAGCCGGTTCCGTAGGCGAACTCCTGCAGCGTGGTCTTGCCGAGCAGCCCGGCGCCGACGTCACGCAGCCGCTCCCAGACCGCTGCGTCCACGCCGGGGTCGTGCCCGGTCAGCACCCGGCTGGAGGCGGTGGTGGGGACGCCCCCTGTGAGGAACAGGTCCTTGAGCGCGACCGGGACGCCGGCGAGCGCCCCCACCGGTCGCCCGGCAGCGCGGGCCTTGTCGGCCCGCGCCGCCGCCTGCTGCGCGAGCTCCGGCGTGAGGACGACGAACGCCTGGACGGCGTCCTCGTACCGCTCCACACGGTCGAGGCACGACTGCACCAGCTCACGGGCCGACAGCGACCGCTGCTCGAGCAGCGGCAGCAGGTCCACGAGGGTCAGGTCGGCCGGCTCCACGGCCAGCACTGTAGGAACCCCTGGGGAATGCCGATCATGTGTGCAACGCTGTACCCGTCAGCAGCCCACCCTGTGGCTGCCCGGAGCGTTCGACGCCCGGTCACGCAAGGGCACCTGGACGGCACTCGATGCCGTCGGTGCACGAGAGAGGAACGTCGTGAACGACTTTGGACCCTGGGACGACTAGCTCGTCCCGCACCACCGACGGCCCGCCCGCAGCACTGCTGCCGGCGGGCCGTCGTCGTCCTAGGCGGGAGCACGCTCCGGCTGGGGCGACGAGGAGCGCTGGCGCGGCGGAGCGGGCACGGCGCGCAGCAGGTCGGCGGCCTTCTCCGCGACCATGACGACCGGTGCGTTGGTGTTGCCGCGCGGCACGTCCGGCAGGACCGAGGCGTCCACGACGCGCAGCCCCTCGACGCCGCGCACGCGCAGCTGCGGGTCGCAGACCGCGTCGTCGTCGGCGCCCATCGCGGCGGTGCTGGTCGGGTGGTAGATCGTCTCGGCGTGCTGCCGCACGTGCGCCCGCAGCGCGTCGTCGTCGTCAGCGCCGACCGGCGGCAGGAAGCGGCCGCCGCTGTGCCGGCGCAGCGGTCCGCGGGAGGCGATGTTCAGAGTGAGCCGCATGCCCTCGACCAGCACGTCGAGGTCGGCGCGCTCCGACAGGTAGTTGGCCCGCACGACGGCCTTGGCCACCGGGTCGGCGGACCGCAGCGTGATGCTGCCGCGGCTCTGCGGCGTGAGCAGGTACGGCCCGAGCGAGAACCCGTGCCCGGGCGCGTCCTGCAGCCCGTGCGCCATGAACATGGCCGGGCCGAACAGCAGCTGCAGGTCCGGTCCCGGCAGGTCCGGCCGGGTGCGCACGAAGCCGCCCGCCTCGGCGACGTTGGAGCTGAACGGGCCCTTGCGCGCGAGCAGGTACTTCAGCAGCACGCTCGGCCGCTTGTTGGCGCCGAAGTAGCTGACGGGGGCGTTGGCGGAGTAGACGGCGCTGACGGCCAGGTGGTCCTGCATCCCCTTGCCGACCCGGGGTGCGTCGACGACCACGGCGATGCCGAGCGCACGCAGCTCGTCCGCCGGCCCGATGCCGGACAGGAGCAGCAGCTGCGGGGTGTTCACCGCTCCCCCGCAGAGCACCACCTCGCGCGTCGCGCGGAACACCTCGCGGCGGCCGGCGAAGTCGACCTCGACGCCGGTCGCGCGGCCGCCCTCGACGACGACGCGGGTGGCGTGCGCGAAGGTGCGCACCTCGAGGTTCGGGCGCTTGAGGGCGGGTCGCAGGAAGGACGCCGCCGCGCTGGCGCGCTGACCGCGGCGCTGGTTCACCTGGTAGGTGCCCACCCCTTCCTGGCTGGCGCCGTTGAAGTCCGGGTTGCGGACCAGCCCGGCCGCCTCGCAGGCGTCGAGGTAGTCGCCGGTCAGCGGGCTCGGGTCGCGCAGGTCGCTCACCGGCAGCGGCCCGCCGGTGCCGTGGAACGCGTCAGCCCCCCGGCTGTTGTCCTCCGAGCGCCGGAAGTACGGCAGCACGTCGTCGTAGCCCCAGCCATCACAGCCGGCGTCGCGCCAGCCGTCGTAGTCGGCGCGGGCTCCGCGGATGTAGATCATGGCGTTGATGGAGGAGCAGCCGCCGAGCACCTTGCCGCGCGGCCAGTACATCTCGCGCCCGTCGCAGCCCGCCTCGGGCTCGGTGCTGTAGTCCCAGTCGTCCTTGGTCTTGAACAGCTTCGAGAAGGCCGCCGGTACGCCGATCTCGCGGGTGGTGTCGCGGTCGCCCGCCTCGAGCAGCAGCACGCGTACCGACGGGTCCTCGGAGAGCCGCGCTGCCAGCACGCAGCCGGCGGTGCCGGCCCCCACCACCACGTAGTCCCAGGTCATGCCGCAGCCTGCCACGCGGGAGTGACCCCGGTCACCCTGCGTCGACGCGCAGCAGGTAGTCGCTGCCGGCTCGGCTGACCAGCTCCACCGACCCCCGGCCGTCCGGCGGGCGCAGCCGGCACGGCCGGGCGGCGTCCAGCGGCGGGCACCCTGCACCGCCCCTGACCAGGTCGCGGTAGCCCTGCTCGCGCAGCCGCTCCAGCAGGACCACGCGCGACAGCGGACCGGTCCGCGCTGCAGCACCGGTCACCGCCAGCCCGACGTTGCTGCAGCTGCCGACGCAGTCGACGGTCGAGCCCGCGTCGTGGGTCAGCGTCACCCCCGGCAGGGCCCGCAGCTCCTCCAGGGGCACGCCGAGCGCCCGCACCAGCGCCGCGTCGTCCTCGGCAACCCGCTCCGCGTCGCGCTGCTGCGCCCGCTCGCTGCCCTGCGGCGCGGAGAGGTCGCGGAGGCCGTCCACCAGCCGCAGCCCCAGCACGACCGCCACGACCAGGGCGAGCGCAGTCATCAGCCCGCCGAGCACGATCCCGGTCCAGGCGCGCCCGCGGCCGCCGACCTGGTCCGCGGCCCGCAGGGCCTTGACGCCGAACACGATCGCCGGCACCCCGGTGACGAAGGTGGTGGGCAGGGCCAGCAGGCCGAGCACCAGCGCGACGTCGGCGCTGCGCCGGGTGGGCGGTGGCGGCGGGATCCGGTGCGGCGCGGTCACGGGCTCAGCCTCGCACCGGCCGGCACACCTAGCGCAGCGCTGTCCCCAGGGCCGGCGCCAGGTCGCCGCGCGGCTCGACGACCACCTCGGACAGCCCCTGCCAGCCGGCCGCCGCGCGCAGCTCGGCAGCCAGTGCCGTCGCCGTGTCCTCGGCCTCGCTGCCCGGTTCCAGCCACGACGCCAGCACCCGCAGGACACCAGCCTTCCGGTCGGACTTCAGGTCGACCCGCGCGCGCAGCGCCTCGTCGTGCAGGAACGGCAGCACGTAGTAGCCGTGCACCCGCTTCGGCGCCGGCACGTAGATCTCGATGCGGTAGTCGAACCCGAACAGCCGGCTGGTGCGCGAGCGCTCCCACACCAGCGGGTCGAACGGCGACAGCAGCGCGCTGGCCGTCACCCGCCGCGGGACCCGACTCCCCGGCCAGAGGTACGCCGGCTTGCGCCAGCCCTCCACCTCCACCGGCTGCAGCTCCCCGGCGGACACCAGCGACCGCACCGCCTCCCGCGCATCCGCGACGCCGAGCCGGAAGTAGTCGCGCAGGTCGGTCTCGGTCGCGACGCCGTGCGCCCGCGCCGCGATGCGCACGAGCTCGCGCTGCGCCTCCTCCTTGCTCGGCGTGGGCATGGCCAGCACCTCCGGCGGCAGCACCCGCTCGGTCAGGTCGTACACCCGCTCGAAGCCCCGGCGGGTCGCCGTCGTCACCCGGCCGGCCCAGAACAGGTGCTCCAGCGCCGTCTTCGTCAGCGACCAGTCCCACCACGGCCCGACCGGCTTCTCCCCCTCGTGCAGGTCGCCGGCGCTGGACGGGCCCTCGTCCCGGATCCGCTGCAGCAGGTGCTCGACGAAGCCGGGGTGCTCCTCCAGCACGCGGATGGTCCGGCCCCAGCCCTCCTCGCCGGCCGCGGCACGCGCCATCCGCCAGCGCAGCAGCGGCTGGGTCGCGACCGGCAGCAGCGACGCCTCGTGGCCCCAGTACTCGAACAGGTCCCGGTGCACGTACGCCGCCCGCGGCAGCAGCTCGCGCTCGTACGGCCCGAGCCGACTGAACAGCGGCAGGTGGTGCGCCCGCTCGAAGACGTTGACGCTGTCGACCTGCAGCAGGCCGGTCCGGCCGACCACGCGCTTGAGGTGCCGGCGGTCGACGGTGCCGGTCGGGCGCGGATCGGCGAAGCCCTGCGCGGCGAGGGCGATCCGCGTGGCCGTGCGCAGCGACATCTGGATCACGGGCCGACGCTACGGCCGGAGCAGGACCTACCCTCGGCCCGGCCACGCCCGGACGGAGGGACCCCGGATGCAGCGCTACCTGATCTCGTTCGACGACGGCGCGATGGACCACATCGCGACCGAGGACCTGCCCGCGGTGAGCGACGCCTCGCGCGCGGTCGTGCAGGCGGCCAAGGACGCGGGAGTCTGGATCTTCGGCGCCGGCCTCCAGCGCCAGCAGGCGACCGTCGTCGGCACCGACGGAGCGGTCACGGAGGGTCCGCTCCCGGAGGCGAAGGCAGCCCTCGGCGGGTTCTCTCTCCTGGAGGTGCCGTCACGGGCCGACGCCCTGCACTGGGCTGCCCGCATCGCCGCCGCCTGCCGCTGCCCGCAGGAGGTCCGGGAGGTCATGTACGACCCGGAGTCCTGACCGAGCGTCCTACTCCGGCCGCGCCGTGCTGGTGTCGCCGGCGTCGCTCTCCCCGATCCAGACCGACTTGGCGCTGCAGAACTCGCGGATGCCGAGGTCGGACAGCTCCCGTCCGTAGCCGCTGGACTTGACGCCGCCGAACGGCAGCTCCGGGTAGGAGGCGGTCATCCCGTTGATGAAGACCATGCCGGCGTTCAGGTCGCGGGCGAAGCGCTCCTGCTCGGCCGGGTCGTTGGTCCACGCGTTGCTGCCCAGGCCGAACTCGGTGTCGTTGGCCAGCTCCAGCGCCGCGTCCAGGTCCGGCACCACGTGCAGCTGCGCGACCGGCCCGAAGACCTCCTCGTAGTACATGCGCATGTCCTTGGTGACGCCGGACAGCAGCGTCGGCGGGTAGTACCAGCCGGGACGCTCGGGCGCCGTGCCGCCGACGAGGACCGTGGCGCCCTTGCCCACGGCGTCGTCCACCAGCTCCTGCACGTCCTTGCGCCCCTGCTCGGTCGCCAGCGGGCCGACGTCGGTGCCGTCGTCGGTCGGGTCCCCGAGCACGAGAGCGCCCATGGCGTCGGCGAACAGCTGCTCGAACCGCTCCGCGACGTCGGCGTGCACGATGAAGCGCTTGGCGGCGATGCAGCTCTGGCCGTTGTTCTGGCAGCGCGCGGTGGCCGCGACCTCGGCCGCCTTCTCCAGGTCCGCCGACGGCATGACCACGAACGGGTCGCTGCCGCCCAGCTCGAGCACCGTGGTCTTCAGCGCGTCGCCGGCGATGCTCGCGACCGAGCGGCCGGCGGGGGTGCTGCCGGTGAGGGTGGCGGCCGCGACGCGGTCGTCGCGCAGGATCGCCTCCACCTTGTCGCTGCCGACCAGCAGCGTCTGGAAGACGTCGTCGGGGAAGCCCGCGCGCCGGAACAGCTCCTCGAGGAACAGCGCCGTCTGCGGCACGTTGCTGGCGTGCTTGAGCAGCCCGACGTTGCCGGCCATCAGCGCCGGCGCCGCGAACCGCATTGCCTGCCACATCGGGAAGTTCCACGGCATGACGGCGAGCACCGGGCCGAGCGGCTGCCAGACGACGTACGCGCTGCTGGCCTTCACCGCGGCGGCGTCGACCGGTGCCGGAGCCAGCATCTGCTCGGCGTGCTCGGCGTAGTAGCGGCAGCCCGCGGCGCACTTGCCGATCTCGGCTCTGGCGGCCTTGACCGTCTTGCCCATCTCGGTGGTCATCAGCTCGGCGAGCGTGTCGGTCTCGGCGTCCAGCACGTCGGCGGCGGCGCGCATCCACTGCGCCCGCTGGGCGAAGGAGGTGAGCCGGTAGGAGCGGAAGGCCGCCGCCGCCCGCGCCAGCCTGTCCTCGAGCTCGGCGTCCGTGAGCGGCTCGAACGTCTTCAGCGTCTCGCCGGTGGTCGGGTTGATCGTCGCGATGGCCATGGTGGCTCCCTTCCCCTGTGGCTCGACCCTAGGCTCGAGGCGTGGCCGACGTCAGCGTGCGCCCCGCCCGGCCCGAGGACGCCGAGCGGGTCGCGCGCGTGCAGCTGAGCACCTGGCGGACGGCGTACGCCGACCTGCTGCCGGCCGAGGCGCTCGACGTGCCGGAGGTCCAGGCGGCGGCGCTCTGGCTGGGTGCGGTGGAGTCGCCGCCCACGCCGACGCACCGGCTGCTCGTGGCCATGGAGCGCGACGAGCTGGTCGGCTTCGCGGCCTCCGGCCCAGCGGAGGACCCCCAGGGCGCCGTCGAGCTGCTGACGCTGCTGGTCGAGCCGCGGTGGGGCCGCCGCGGGCATGCCTCCCGCCTCGTTGCGGCCAGCGTCGAGTCGTGGCGCACCGACGGCTTCACGACCGCCGTGGCGTGGTCCTGGGAGCGCGACCCGGCGACCCGCGGCTTCCTGACGGGCTCGGGCTGGGAGCCGGACGGCGCGACGCGCGGCCTGGACACCGGGGACCGCGTGGAGCACCAGCTGCGCTTTCACACCGACCTGCGGGAGGCCTGATGTTCGAGGGCTTCCCGGAGGAGGCGCTGGTCTTCTACGAAGGCCTGCGCGCCGACAACACCAAGGCGTACTGGACCGACCACAAGGCGACCTACGACCGGGCCGTCAAGGCGCCGATGGAGGCGCTGCTCATTCAGCTGGAGCCGGAGTTCGGTCAGGCCAAGCTCTTCCGGCCCTACCGCGACGTCCGCTTCGCCAAGGACAAGACGCCGTACAAGGACCACGCGGCGGCGGTCGTGCACAGCGAGCGGTCCGGGGCGCTCTACGTCCAGCTGTCGGCCGACGGGCTGTACGTCGGCGGCGGCTACTGGCACACCACGACCGACCAGTCGCAGCGGCTGCGCGCCGCGGTGGCGGACGCGCGGACAGGCGCGCAGCTCGAGCGGATCCTGCACGGGCTGCGGGCGTGGGAGGTGCTGGGCGAGCGGTACAAGCGGCTGCCCAAGCCGTACTCCGCGCAGCACCCGCGCGCGGTCCTGCTGCACCACAAGGCACTCGCGGTGGGCCTCGCCTTCGCACCGGCGGAGTGGCTGCACGAGGCGGAGTGCGGTCAGCGCGTGGCGCAGGCGTGGCGACAGGCGGTGCCGCTGCGCGACTGGCTCGACCAGCACGTCGGACCGGCGCAGAGCGAGGTCCAGCGGTAGCGGCTACTCGCTGGGCTGGGGCACGCTGACGTCGGGGCAGTCCACCTTCGGGTTCGCGCCGACGTAGTTGAGCGGCCCGGCGACGACGGTCACCGCGACGGTGCTCGCCTTGGCGCAGTCCACGTCGCCGTTCAGGTAGCCGCGTTGGAAGGCAGCCGCGACGCCGATGAGCAACCAGATGACCAGGAGGAGCGAGCCGATGCGCATGCCCGGCTCGTGCCCTGCAAGATCGCCGGCGAACCCCCGCTAGCGGGTGGCGCTGGCGCTCGGCCGCGGCGACGCAGCGGGCGACGTCGCACCGGTCGGCTTGGGCGACGGCGCCCTGGTCGGCCGCGGGCTGCTCGGCGTCGTGGTGGGCGCCTTGGTCGGCGCCTTGGTCGGCGCCTTGGTCGCCGTGGTCCCGCCGCCGGTGTCGCCGGTCGGCGAGTCGGTGCCGGGCGCGCTGCTGCCGGCCGTGAAGGTGTGCCGGCCGCCGTAGAGGTAGACCGACATGCCGACCGAGATGTTGTTGAGCAGCCACTTCGCGTCGGCGCGGGTGACCCGCACGCAGCCGTGGCTGGCCGGGCCCGCCGGGACGCTGTTCGAGCCGTGGATGGCCCAGCCGCGGTAGAAGTACTGCGGGTCGTAGAGCGTGCCGAGGTCGGCCTCGCGCACTCCGACGATGCGGCGCTGGATCTTGTAGTAGCCGGTGGGCGTGAGGGCCCGGGCTGTGCTGCCGTCCTTCTGCGCGTAGGTCGCGCCGTTGCCGGAGGAGACCGGGAGGATGCGCTGGACGGCGCCGCCCTTGACGACGTAGAGGACCTGCTTGGTCAGGTCGACCTCGACCCGGTTGCTCGGGCCGCTGCCCTTGAGTACCGGCTTGCGCGGCGCGTCCAGCGCCTTCAGCGTGGAGGCGCCGATCGTGCCGTCGGCGCCCAGGCCCTGCACCTTCTGGAACGCCATCACCGCGCTGCGGAACGCCGGGCCGCGGCGGCCGTCTGCAGCACCGAGGTAGTAGCCGAGGTCGGCCAGCGTCCGCTGCGCCCTGGCGACGTCGTACGTCGGCTTCGGGGCCGCAGCCGGGGACGGCTCGGCCTCGGGGCTGGGCTCAAGCGACGGCTCCTCGGACGGCAGCTCGCTCGGCGTGCTCGGCTCGACCTGCGGCTCTGCCACCACCGGATCGGCCGCGGCACGAGCGGGCGGCGGCGAGTCCTGCGAGCACCCGGTCAGCGCCAGGGCCAGGACGGTCAGGCCGGCGATGGCGGTACGGCGGCGGTGCACAGGAGCTCCTCGGGGCTGGACGGCGTCGACAGTGAGAGGACGCCGAGAAGGGCCGCGAGGTTGCGCGACCGGACAACGGTAACCCGCAGTCGGCGCAGCAGCCGTCAGGCTCGCAGCGGCCGGCAGGGGTCGAACAGCGACAGGTCGTGCGGGGTGGATCCCGCCACCGCCAGGTCCGCGAGCGCCTCCCCCAGCACCGGCGTGAGCTTGAAGCCGTGCCCGGAGAACCCGCAGGCCACCAGCACCCGCTCGTGCGCGGCGTGCCGGCCGAGGACGAAGTGCTCGTCGGGGGTGAGGGTGTAGGTGCAGTCGACGGTGCGCAGCGGTCGCGGGCCGAGCCCGCGCAGCAGCGGGGCGAGCAGCTCGCCGACGTCCTCCCCCGGCCACTCGGCGGCCGGCCGCAGGCGGCTGTGGTGCACGGCGGCCTTGACGCCGCTGCCGAGGTCCGGGAAGCCGTACGGGACGGTCCCGTCCGGGCGCTCCCATATCCAGACCGGGAAGCGCTCCTGCGCGAAGTCGCCTGCCGTGCCAGGGAAGAAGTGCACGCGACGCTCCTCGACCCGCAGCGGGACCGGAGCCTCCGGGAGCAGGTCGACCGCCCAGCGCCCCGGAGCCAGCACGAGCGCGCCGGCCTCGTACGTGCCCCTCGCCGTCGTCACCCGTACGCCATCCGCGGTCGCCTCCCACGCGTCCACCGGCTCCTGGTGGTGCAGCTCGGCGCCGGCGCGGGCGGCCCGCTCGAGCTGCGCGCCCACGGCCGCCTCCGGCGACACCCAGCCGGCATCCCGCTCGAGCAGCGCGACCGTGTCGCCCGGCGGGGTGAAGGCGGGGAAGCGCCGGTGCACCTCGGCGGCGTCCAGCAGCTCGTGCGGCAGATCCCACTCCTGCGCGGTCGCCAGGCTGCCGGCCAGGACGCGGCTGTCCGGCGCGCCGAGGAACAGCCCGCCGTTGCGGGTGAGCAGGCCCAGCTCGTCCCACAGCTCGTAGGCCCGCAGCAGCAGCGGCACGTAGGCAGAGCCCTCGAAGTAGGCCTTGCGCACGATCCGGGTCTCGCCGTGGCTGGCGCCCTGGTCGTGGACCGGCCGGTAGCGGTCGAGCCCGAGCACCCGCTGGCCGCGACGGGCGAGCGCTGCGGCCGCGGCGCTGCCCATGCCGCCGAGTCCGACGACCACCACGTCGTAGGTCATGCCAGCGCGTCCCGCATCGCCTTGCACGCCTGCGACTGCGGCTCCAGGTGCTCGAAGTGCCCGCCCTCGAACCGGACCAGCTCGGCGTCGGGACCCGCTGCGGCAACGTACTTCTCGCTCTGGCTGATCGGCACGAGGTCGTCGCCGGCAGCGTGGACGCAGGTCGTGCGGACGCCGGTGGGGAGCAGCGCGACCGGGTCCGCCACGGCGTACCGCTCCGGCACGTCCGACGGGCTCCCCTGCACCAGGGCCAGCACCGCGCCGCCACCGAGGCCCTCGCGCGCAGCGTCCGCGAGCGCTGCCACCGGCGCCTGCGCCACGACCGCGGCCGGCTCGG
>JAOPWK010000033.1 GCA_025965735.1 Frankiales bacterium | reverse complement strand
GGGTCGACCGGCCGGGCCTGCTCGGCGCGGCGGGCACGGGCCTGGCGTGCCGCGGCGGCTGCTGCCGCGTCGTCGGGCATGAGCGTGGTCAGGTCGGCCGGTACGTCGCCGACCGGGGAGACGGGCTCGCCGACGGCGCTGCGGTAGCGCTCGGCGTCCCGCGCGTCCCGGCGCCGGGCCACGGCGTCGGTGACGCGGCCGGCCAGGGCCGTCCGCTCGCGCGACGACAGCCCGGCCGCGAACGAGTCCAGGACCTCGTGCAGCACGCGGTCCCGCTCGGCCTCGAGCAGGCGGTCGCGCTGCTCCAGGTAGGCCACCAGGACCTTGCCGGCGCGGGACAGCCGATCGGTGCCGGTGTCCAGCCCCTCCCGGGCGACCTCCACCTCCTCGGTGGCGCGGGCGAGCTCGGCGCGCACCCGCTCCAGCTGCGCCTCGACCTCGGCGCGGACGTCGCTGACGACGCCCTGCGCCACGGCCTTGGCGCCCTGCACGACCTCGAAGGTGCGCGTCGGCCACTCGGTGCGGAAGCCCTGCACGGTCTCCTGCAGCTCGCCCGACGCGTCCTTCAGCGACGCCAGGCCGCTGGTGGCCTCCTGCGTCGCTGCGGCGGCGCCCTGGACGGTGGTGTCCAGGGACGCCAGGCGCTCCACCACGTCCGCGGAGCTCTCGTCCACGGTGGTGTCGAGGACGGTCAGCCGCTCGTTCAGCGAGGCGACCTGCTCGGCCGTGCGCTGCATGAGCTCCTTGCGCAGGTCCCGCGTCGCCTCGACGACGTCGTCGCGCACGACGTCGAGCAGCTCCACGAGCTCCTCGCGCTGCGCGCGCGCCAGGTCGGACAGCGCCAGCAGCCGCTCCCCCGCCGCGCGGGTGCTGTCCTTGCTCGCGCTGACGCTCGCCCCGAGCTGGTCCACGCTGCCGCCGACGCCGTCGAGGCCTGTCCCCACGACGGCCTCGAGCTGGCTGAGCCGGCCGGTGATGTCGTCCGACAGGCGGCTCGTGCGGTCGCCGAGCAGCTCCGACAGCTCCGAGACGCGCGCCGCCACGTCCTGCGACACGGCAGTGGTCCGCTCGCCGACGGTCGCCTCGAGGGTGGCGTTGCGCGACCGGACCGTCGTCTCCAGCGCCTCGACCCGCTCGTCCACGGTGGAGCGCAGCGCCGCGAAGCGCTCGCCCAGCCGCTCCAGCTGCTCGTCCGCCCGCGCCAGCAGGTCGGCGCGGAGCGAGGCCGTGGTGCTGTCGACGGTGCCGCGCAGCTCGTCCAGCGTCCGCCGCACCTCGTCGCTGGCGCCGGCCAGGGCCGCGAGCCGCTCCCCCGACTCCCGCGTGGCGCCGGTCGTGCCGGTGACGTCGGCAGCGAGAGCGCCGAGCCGCTCCGCGACGTGGCCGTACTGCTCCTCGACCCGCGCCAGCAGCTCGTCCCGCAGCGCGCGCGTCGTCTCCTCCACGCCCGCCCGCGTCTCGGCCATCGCGCCGCGCAGCTGCTCGACGGACGCGTCGCTGGAGGCGATGAGCCGCTCGCGGAGCTCCTCGACCGAGGCGGTGACCTCGCCCCGCAGAGACCGCAGCGCCTCGCCGGTGGCGGTGCCGGACACGGCCATCTCGTCGAGACGCGGTGCCAGCGAGCCGATCTCGCCCGCCACGTCGGTGCGCAGCGTCGTCATCGCGGCGGTGACCTGGGAGCGCACGGACTCGATGCGGGACTCCACGGCGGTCTGCAGCCCGGCCAGCTGCCCGGCGGCCACGTCGTCACGCCCGACCAGGTCCGCCCGCAGCGCGGCGATGCTGGCGGACAGCCGCGTCGCCAGCTCCTCGAGCTCGGTCCGGGACTCGTCGCGGCCGTCGTCCAGCGCCTTGGCGACGGAACCGCCGAGCGCGCCCAGCGAGCGGTCGAGCACCGAGCCGAAGCCGTCCAGCGCGCTGCGCACGGTGGCCGCGAGGTCGCTGATGGCCTGGCGGTTCTCGGCCGTCTCGGTGCGCGAGGCGTCGAGCGCCGACAGCACGTCGCGGCGCAGCTCGTCGTTGCGGATCCGCAGGGCGTCGGAGAGCCGGTCGAAGACGGTCGTCTCCATCTCGGACAGCCGCGTCTCGGTGACGTCGCGCAGCCGACCGACCAGCAGCTCGGCGGAGTCGCGGCCCTCGTCGGCGATGCGCCGGTCCAGGTCGCGCACGGTGCCGGTGAGGGTGCCGAGCAGGTTCGTGGTGGTGCTGGCGCCGTCGCGGGCCAGGGCCTCGATCCGCTCGCTCAGCCCGTCGAGGGTGTCCTCGAGGACGGCCATGCGGCTCTCCAGCGCGCCGCGCGCGTCCTCGAGCGCGTTCTGCGTGCCCGCGGAGGCCTCCGCCTCGCGTGCCAGCACCGCGTCGACGCGGTCGGCGATCTCCTGCGCGGCGCCGTCGACCCGACTGCCCACCGCCTCGGTGAGCCGGTCGGTGAGCTGGTCGATGCGCTCACCGGTGCGTGTCGGTACCTGCTCGAGCCCCTCGCGGAGCTCGCGCGACAGGCTCGGGAGGCCGTTGCGGACGTCGTCGACGCGCCCGCCGACGCCCTCGATGCGGGTGGACAGCTCGGCCACGCGGCGCACCAGGGTGCCGGTCTCGCTGCGGCTCGCGGCCACCGAGCCGGTGAGCCGGCCGCCGAGCCCGTCGAGGTCGCTGCGCACAGCCCCCGTCTCGGAGCGGAGTGACCCGAGTTCGGCTCGGACAGCGCCGATCTCGGCACGCAGTGCGCCGATCAGGGCGGCGACGGCAGCGCTCTCGCTCTCCGGCTCGTCGTTCGACGCCGCAGCCAGCTGCTCGATCCGGCGCGTCAGCGCGTCGGGGTATTCAGCGGTGCTCACGACCAACTCCCAGCCTCGAGGTGAGCGCAGCGTAGTGGCGGCAGCCTCAAGCGAGCGGGAGCGTGACGCGCTCGGTCCGCGCGGCGCGGTGGCGCTCCGCCGGCACCTCGCCATACCCCGTCGTCCGCTGCCGGGGAGTACGGCCCGCGGCGACGACCATCTGCTCGAGCTCCGCGACGGACTTGCGCGAGCCGTACGAGGAGCCCGCCATCCGGCTGATCGTCTCCTCCATGAGGGTGCCCCCGAGGTCGTCCACGCCGCCACGAAGCACCTGGCCGCACTGCTCCGGGCCGAGCTTCACCCAGGAGCACTGCACGTGGTCGATCCGCCCGTGCAGCAGCAGCCGGGCGACCGCGTGCACCGCGCGGTTGTCGCGCACGGTCGGACCTGGCCGCGCGACGCCGGCCAGGTAGAGGGGCGCGGAGGTGTGCACGAACGGCAGCGGCACGAACTCGGTGAACCCGCCGGTCTCACCCTGCAGCCGTGCGAGCAGCTGCAGGTGCGCCACCCAGTGGTGCGGCTGGTCGACGTGGCCGTACATCATCGTGCTGGTCGTCGGGATGCCCAGCCGGTGGGCCGACGTCACGACCTCGACCCACTGCGACGTCGGCAGCTTGCCCTTCGTCAGCACCCAGCGGACGTCGTCGTCGAGGATCTCCGCGGCCGTGCCCGGCAGCGAGTCGACGCCCGCCTCACGCGCCTGCACGAGGAACTCCTCGATCGGCACCGACATGCGGGCCGCGCCGTTCACGACCTCCATCGGGCTGTACGCGTGCAGGTGCAGCCCCGGCGCGGCCGCCTTCACCGCGCGCGCCAGGTCGAGGTACGCCGTACCGGGCAGCTGCGGGTCGATGCCTCCCTGCATGCAGACCTCGGTGGCGCCGACGTCCCACGCCTCCGCCGCGCGCTGGCCGACCTCCTCCAGCGACAGCGAGTAGGCGTCCGCGTCCGTGCGCCGCTGGGCGAAGGCGCAGAAGCGGCAGCCGGTGTAGCAGACGTTGGTGAAGTTGATGTTCCGGTTCACGACGTACGTCACGTCGTCGCCGACGGTGTCGCGCCGCACGTCGTCGGCCAGCGCGCAGACGGCCTCCAGGTCCGCTCCGTCCGCGGTGATGAGGGCCAGCGCCTGCGCGGTCGTGAGGGCGGCGGGACGGTCCCGAGCGACGCGCAGGGCCGCGGCCACGTCGTGGTCGAGACGCGGCACCTGGGCCGGCACCTGCAAGGCCGACCACTCCCCGTACACGTCGTCGAAGTCGGTGCGACGGTCGGACGTGCGACCGGTGGTGTCGACGCTGGCGTGCAGGTCGGTGCGCCCGGTGGAGCTGAGGCCGCCGTCCGGCTCCTGCCACGGCAGGCCCTTGGGCAGCACGTCGTTCGCCAGCCCGTCCGGGCCCGAGAGGGCGGCGACGTGCGCCTCGAGACGCGGGTCCAGCCACGGCTCGGCGAGGTACGGCGGGTGGGCGGTGAGCCGTTCGCGCAGCACGAAGCCGGACTGCTCGCTCATCCGCGCGAGCGCCTCGACCTGCGGCCACGGCCGCTCCGGGTTGACGTGGTCCGGGGTGAGCGGCGAGACGCCGCCCCAGTCGTCCACGCCGGCGCGCAGGAGCAGCGCGGTCTCGGAGAGGTCGACGAGGTTCGGCGGCGCCTGCACGCGCATCCGCGGCCCCATCACGAGCCGGGTCACGGCGATCGCCGCGAGGTACTCGTCCATCGACGCGTCGGGGCTCGCCCGCATCGCGGTGTCGTCCTTGGCGCGGAAGTTCTGGACGATCACCTCCTGCACGTGGCCGTGCCGGCGGTGCGACCCGCGAATCGCGAAGACCGTCTCGGCGCGGTCCCGCAGGCTCTCGCCGATGCCGACCAGAAGGCCTGTGGTGAAGGGGATCGCGTGACGCCCGGCGTCCTCCAGGACGCGCAGCCGCACCACCGGGTCCTTGTCCGGCGAGCCGACGTGCGCGGGCACCTGCGCGGTCGTCTCGAGCATCATCCCCATCGACGGCGCGACCGGCTTGAGGCGCTGCAGCTCCGCCCAGGTCATGACGCCCGGGTTGAGGTGCGGCAGCAGGCCCGTCTCCTCCAGCACCGCCACGGCGCAGGCGCGGACGTAGGCCAGCGTGCTGTCGTAGCCGGCCTCGTCGAGCCAGGCGCGGGCGGCGTCCCAGCGCTCCTCGGGCCGGTCGCCGAGGGTGAAGAGCGCCTCCTTGCAGCCCAGCGCCGCGCCCTGTCGCGCGATGTCCAGCACCTCGTCCATCGAGAGGTACGGCGCCGGCAGGCGACCCGGCACGGTCGCGAAGGTGCAGTAGTGGCAGCGGTCCCGGCACAGGCGGGTCAGCGGGATGAACACCTTGCGGGAGTAGGTGACGACGCCGGAGCGACCGGCGTCCTCCAGACCCGCGTCCCGGACGCGCCCGGCGACCTCCAGCAGGGCGTCGAGCTCCTCGCCCTGCGCGCCCAGCAGCACGGTGGCCTCGTCGACATCGAGCGCCTTGCCGGCGCGGGCCCGCGCGAGGGCGCGCCGCATGCCCGATTCCATCTCCCGACCCTACGTGCGGCCGGCTCGCAGCGGTCGGGTCGCCAGCGCCAGCACCTGCTCCAACGGCCCGCGGCCGACGTACCGCCGCCAGAGGGTGGCGAGCAGCAGCGCCATGAGCGCCTGCGCGAGGTAGTACGGCTCCGGGTCGTCGGTCTCGGTGAGGCCGAGGAAGGCGACGTGCGCGGTGTAGAGGCTCAGCGGCATGCTGCCGGCCGCCCACAGCGGCGTGAGCAGCCGGGCGACACGGCCGCGCACGAGCAGGGCCAGGCCGAGGACGAGCAGCGAGCTCCCGATGGTGGCCGCCATGTCGAGCGGGGTGCTGGTGTGCGGCGCGTCAGTGGCGAGCCACCACGCGGAGGTCGTCGGCACCGTGCCGAAGCGCGAATCGTCGACGACCTGCTCCACCGTCTGCTCCTGAACCGGTCGCACCACGTCCGCCAGCTGGTCGTATCCGCCGAGCGGTCCGAGCAGCAGCGCGCTGAGTCCGACGGCGGCGATCCAGATCACCGCGCCGAGGGCCGCCAGTCGCAGAGCCGTGGCCGGCTGCTTGAGCGCCAGCCGGCCGACGGCGAGCCCGGCGAGCAGGTACGCCAGCCAGATCGCCGCCGGGTAGTAGCCCGTGAGCAGCAGCTCGCTGAGCAGCTGTCCCGGCTCAGCCAGGTCGCCGGGGACGGGGCTGGACCGGTCCCGTGGCGGCAGCTCGTCCCGCACCGCGAAGCTGACGAACGGCATGCCGACGGCCACCACCGCCGCCGCTGCCGCGAGGAGCCGAGGGCCGGCACGCAGCCACGGCAGCGCGAGCACGAAGAACACGGCGTAGTACGCCAGGATCACGGCGATGCCGCTCTCGAGCAGTCCGAGCAGCAGTCCCACGGCGCCGATCAGCACAGCCCGGACGAGGACGGCGGCGCCCGCCCTCGTCATGCTCGGCCGGCGGCCGTACGCGAGGGCGAGCCCCACGCCGGCCAGCACCGCGAACAGCGCGGCAGACCGACCGCTCGCCACCTGGTCGGCGAGGGATGCCGAGCCGTCGCCGTCCTGTGCCGGCAGCACGTGCACGGCCATCATGCCGAGCAGCGCGAGGCCGCGGGCGAGGTCGACGCCGACGAGGCGGTCGGCGGGTCGTCGGCTCACCCGCGCCAGTCTGCGTCACCTGCTCCCGGACCGCTCACGTGTCCGAGCGCAGGCCGTGACGGACCATCCCCACAGTACGAGATTCCGCGCAGAGCAGCAGTTTTGGCGTCCACAGGTCTTGCCAGCCGGTGTTCCTGCAGGTAGGATCGAACACGTGTTCGAGGAGCGGGAACTCGGGGAGGACGTGTTCGGCACGCCCTTGCCGTACGCCGCCTCCGCGAGTCCCTCGTCCTCCGCTGCCGCGAAGGACACCACCCCCACGGTGAGCATCGCCGCGCTCAGCAGCGCAAGGGCTGAGCCGTCCTCCCCGGTGCAGCGCCTGCTGGCGGACCTGCCGGCGGTGCTGGCGCAGGTCCCGGTGGAGCTGCCCGGACCGCAGGCGCTGGCGGACGCCGCCGCTCTGCTGCAGGTGGTGGAGCAGCTCCACGCCGCGGCCCTCGGCCGGGTTCGCTGATGTCGATGCCCGCAAGCTGCACGCGCTGGAGGGCGCCCCTTCGACCGGTGCGTGGGTGGCGCAGCAGCAGACCTCGCTGGACCGCGGGGACGTTGCGCTGGCCCGGCGCCTCGCCGGGCTGCCGAGGCTCGACGCCGCCGTGCGGGACGGACGGCTCAGCGTCGCGGTCGCCGAGCGGGTGGGCAAGGCGCTGGCCAGGCTGCGCCGGCACGTCGACCGCCCCGACGGGCTGATCGACGGCCAGCCCGCCGAGCAGGTGCTGGTCGGCGCCATCGGGCACGGCGTGAGGGACCTGGTCTGCCAGCAGCTCGGCGGCCTCGCCGACGACGACCCGCGGCTGCCGGACCTCGTCGAGACGCTCGCGCAGATCGTGCAGTCGCCGGAGTCCGACCTGGCTCGGCTGGAAGCGGCGTTCGTGCTGCTCGCCGAGCAGCTCGAGCCGGCACTGCTCCCCGACGCCCTCGGCGCGCTGGTCGACGCGTGCCTGCCGAACGAGCTGGAGAAGCGGGCGCAGGACGCGCACAGCAACCGCGGGTTCGGGATCCGGCTCAACAGCGACGGCAGCGGCTGGCACATCACCGACGGCGAGCTCGACCTGGAGACCGGTGAGCTGCTGCACACGGTGCTGCAGGCCGAGCGCGACACCGACCTCGACAACCCCGTCGACACCGCCGGCTACGAGCAGCTCCGCGAGCAGGGTTGGCAGGACGGGGACCCGCTGCCCAACCACCAAGGCCCGCGGTCGCGTCGGCAGCGCGGGCACGACGCCCTCAAGAACGGCCTGCGTCGACTGCTCGACAGCGGAGTCCTCGGCTTGAGGGACAAGGTCGCCCCGCACCTGGCGGTCACCGTCGGCTTGGACACCCTGCACGCCAGCCCCGGGGCACTGCCCGCAGTGGCCGCCTCTGGCACCCGACTGCCGGTCAGCCTGGTCCGCAGCTGGTTCTGCGACAGCGCCGCCACCCGGTTCGTCCTCAGCCTCGGCCGGCGCGCGGTCGAGGCCAGTCACACCGAACGCACCCTCAAGCCGCACGAACGCAGGATCAAGAGGATCGAGACCGGCGGGAGGTGCCAAGCCGCCGGCTGCTCCAGCCCACCGGGCCGGCGGCTCGTCCCGCACCACGCCGACCCCTGGGCCAGCAGCCGGACCACCAGCCTCGCCGACACCGTCCTGGTCTGCGAGGCGACCCACCACGACCTGCACAGCGGCGGGCGCACCCTCCGGCTCAGGGACGGCCGCTGGCTCGACCCGCGCGGCTGGACCGACGGTCCCGCCAGGTAGCCGCACGAACGGGTGCAGGTGTCAGCGCGTCCCGCTGCCGAGGACGGCGGAGGCAGGCAGCTCCACCCGCCCGCCGGACGTCCCGAAGCGGGAGACCGCCACCGCCACGTACCGCTCCCTCATCTGCGCCCGCTGCTCGTCGGAGGCCGCCGCCAGGACGGCGCCGGTGCGCGGAGTGGCCGCGGCCACGGCGTCGAACCAGGCACCCGGCTCCACCGCCACCGTCCAGCCGACCCGCGTCACGTCGACCTCGCGGAAGGACGTCCCGAGCAACGCACGCATCGCCGACTCGCGCGAGAACCGCTGCGCGTCAGGGCCAGGTGGCGCCGAGGCCGACAGCCCCAGGGAGGCGGCCACCGGACCGAACAGCCCGAGCGCGGGGTTCGCCTCCGGCAGGTCCCACACGGTCAGCGCGAGGCGGCCGCCGGACCGCAGCACGCGCGCCAGCGAGGCCACCGCATCCTCCGGCCGGGGCAGGTGGTTGAGCAGGTAGCCGCCGACGACGGCGTCGAAGGAGCCGTCCTCGTACGGCAGCCGATCCACGGGTGCGGCCACGGCGTCGACACCGGCGGCCCGGGCGATCTCCACCATCGCGCTGGACTGGTCGGCCGCCGACACCACCGCACCGCGCTCCTGCGCGGCCAGCGCCACGAAGCCAGGCCCGGTGCCGACGTCGAGCACGCGGGTACCGGACGTGACGTGCGCTGCGTCGAGCAGGGCCGGGATGCTGCCGCGGGTGAGGTCGCCGAGCGAGGCGGCGTACGGGACGGCCCGCACCTCCCACGCGGCACGCTCCCACTCCCCGAAGGCGTCCAGCTCCTGCTCGGTGTGCGTCATGGCCACGACCCTGCCAGGCAGACTGACGGCATGACGCACACGCACGAGGACATGGCCTGCGCGATGGCGCACGGGCAGGTGCCGGCACCCACCGGGGAACGCCGGCTGGTCGCCGTCTTCGCCTCCCCCGTCGCGCTGCAGCTGGTGCACCTCGCGGCGCACGTGGGCTTCGAGTGCGTCGTCCTCGACCCGGTCGAGGACCTGGACGGGGTGCGCACGTTCCGCACCGCGCGGGAGGCCGGCATCGATGACGGCACCGACGTCGTCGTCACCGACCACGACCGCCCGGAGCTGGGCGACGTCCTCGCGGACGTGCTGCAGACGCCGGCCCGGTGGGTGGGCGTCATGGGTAGTCCCCGGCACACCGCCCCGCACGTGGCGGCTCTGGCGGAGCGGGGCGTCGCACCGGAGCAGGTCGCCCGCGTCCACCGGCCCATCGGCCTGGACATCGGCTCGAAGTCGCCGACCGAGATCGCCGTGTCCACGGTGGCAGGTCTGCTCGCCCACCGCAACGGCCGCAGCGGGGGGACGTACTCGTGAAGGTCGTCGCCCTCGCCGGCGGCGTCGGCGGCGCCCGCTTCCTGCGCGGGCTCCAGGCGGCGGCCCCTGACGCCGAGCTGACCGTCGTCGTGAACACCGGCGACGACATCACGCTGTACGGGCTGCGCATCTGCCCCGACCTCGACACCGTCATGTACACCCTCGGCGGCGGCATCGACGAGGAGCGCGGCTGGGGCCGGCAGGACGAGACGTTCCACGCCCGCGAGGAGCTGCAGGCGTACGACGTGCCGACGGCGTGGTTCGGGCTCGGCGACCGCGACCTCGCCACCCACCTGGTCCGCCGGCAGATGCTGGACGCCGGTTTCCCGCTCTCGCAGGTGACGCAGGCGCTGTGCGCGCGCTGGCAGCCGGGGGCGACGCTGCTGCCGATGAGCGACGAGCGGGTGGAGACGCACGTCCGCGTCACCCTCGACGGCGGCGAGCGCGTCATCCACTTCCAGGAGTGGTGGATCAAGCACCGGGCCGCACTGCCGGCCAAGGCGATCGTCTCCGTCGGCGCCGAGCAGGCGACGCCCGCCCCCGGCGTGCTCGAGGCGATCGCGGCAGCCGACGTGGTCGTGCTCCCGCCGAGCAACCCGGTCGTGAGCATCGGCAGCGTGCTGCAGGTGCCCGGCATCGCCGAGGCGCTGCGCAGCAAGACCGTCGTCGGGCTCAGCCCGATCGTCGGCGGCGCGCCCGTGCGCGGGATGGCCGACGCCTGCCTGACCGCCATCGGTGTGGAGACCAGCGCCGAGGCCGTCGGCCGGCACTACGGCGCCCGCTCCGAGGGCGGGCTGCTCGACGGATGGCTCGTCGACACCGCCGACGCCGGGGTGACCGTGCCCGGGGTCCAGGTGCGGGCGGTGCCGCTGCTCATGACCGACCTCGACGCGACGGCGGCCATGGCGCGGGATGCGCTGGACCTCGCGGGTGCCTAGCTACGCGGTGCTCGGCGTCGAGGGGCTGCCGGAGGTGCGGCCCGGCGACGACGTGGCGCTCCTCATCAGCGACGCGACCGAGCTGCAGGACGGCGACGTCGTCGTGGTGACCAGCAAGCTGCTCAGCAAGGCAGAGGGGCGGCTCGTCCCCGTCGGTGACGAGGACCGGGAAGCGGTGCGGCTGCGGGCGGTCGCGCAGGAGACGGTCCGCGAGGTGGCCCGCCGCGGGACGACGGTCATCGCCGAGAACCGCAACGGGCTGGTGCTCGCCGCGGCGGGCGTCGACGCGAGCAACGTCCGCGGCGACGAGATCGCCCTGCTGCCAGCAGATCCCGACGCGAGTGCGCGCCGGCTGCGCGAGCGCCTGCACGCGCTGACCGGCCGCAGGGTGGCGGTCGTCGTCAGCGACACCATGGGCCGCGCCTGGCGGGTCGGGCAGGTCGACCAGGCCATCGGGGCGGCTGGGATCGCCCCCATCAGGGACGCGCGCGGGACCACCGACTCGTACGGCGCCGTCCTGGAGGTCACCGAGATCGCCGTGGCGGACGAGCTCGCCGCAGCCGCGGAGCTGGTGAAGGGCAAGGCCGAGGGCGTGCCGGTCGCCGTCGTCCGCGGACTGACGCTGCCCGACGACGGACGCGGCGCGCAGGCGCTGGTACGCCCGGCGCAGCAGGACTGGTTCCGCCTCGGGACGGCAGAGGCGCACCGCGTCACGCTCGGCCTGCGCCGGACCGTGCGCAGCTTCGACGACCGCCCGGTGGACCGGGCGGTGGTGCTGCGGGCGGTGGCGGCCGCGGTCACCGCGCCGGCGCCGCACCACACGACGCCGTGGCGCTTCGTCCTCGTCGAGCAGCGCAAGGAGCAGCTGCTGGAAGCGATGGCGGCGCAGTGGGAGCGGGACCTGCGGGCGGACGGCTTCAGCGACGAGAGCATCGCCAGGCGGCTGCGGCGCGGGGACGTGCTGCGCGCGGCGCCGTACCTCGTGGTGCCGTGCCTGGTGCGCGAGGGGGCGCATGCCTACCCGGACGAGCGGCGCAGCAGGGCCGAGGAGCGGATGTTCCTGGTGGCCATGGGAGCGGGCGTCGAGAACCTGCTCGTGCAGCTGGCCGCCGAGGGGCTCGCGAGCGCGTGGGTGAGCAGCACGCTGTTCTGCCCCGACGTGGTGCGCGAGGTCCTCGAGCTGGACGCGACGTGGGAGCCGGTGGGCGCCGTCGCGATCGGCCACGCTGTCGAGCCGCCGACGGAGCGGCCGCCGAGGGACCCCGGCGACTACGTCGTGCTGCGCTGAGCCGCCGGGGCCGTCCAGCCCTGCGCCTCAAGCCGGCGCCGCAGGCCCATCGCGGCGACCGACTTCGCCTCGGCGAGGTCGAGCAGCGTGCGCGCCTCGCCACCGACCTGCGCGGCCTCGTCCAGCGCGAGCGCGAGGTCGAGGTACGACGTCATCGCGGCGCGCAGCTCGGCGTCGTCGAAGGACTGCGACATAGCGCTCATCTTGCTACAGCCGCTGCCGGAGCGCGACGGCCTGCTGCTCAGTGGCTTCGGTGGTCCTGCACGGTCATGCGCGGGCCGAAGCGCGGCTTGGTGTAGCCGCTGCACTCCAGCAGCCGCACGACGCGGTACCGGTGCGGCCGCCACGGCTCCAGCAGCTCCACCATGCCGCCGTCGTCCACGGGCCGCCCTGCCAGCGCCCACCCGACGTACGCCGACAGGTGGTAGTCGCCGACGCTGAGTGCGTCGGTGTCGCCGAGCGCCCGCTGGGCCACCTCCGCGACCGTCCACGGCCCGATCCCGGGCACGGCGGCCAGCCGGCGCGCGGCGTCCTCCCGCTCCATGCCGACGGCCTGCTCGAGCCGGGCGGCGTACCGCATCGCCAGGCAGATCGTCTTCGACCGCTTCGGGTCGACGGCTGCACGGTGCCAGTCCCACGACGGGATGAGCCGCCAGCCTTCCGCGGACGGCGGCACGCGCATCCCCTCCGGCGCGGGCCCAGGAGCCGGCGTCCCGTGCTGGAGCACCAGCCGGCGGAAGGCAGCCCGCGCCTCCTTGCCGGTCACCTTCTGCTCGAGCACAGCGGGCACCAGCGCCTCGACCACGCGGCCCGACCGCGGGACCCGCAGCCCGGGGTGCCGGGCCTGCGTCTCGGCCAGCAGCGGGTGGCGGGGCAGGAAGTCGGCCGCGTCGTCACGGGCGCCCAGCAGGTCCGGCACCCCGGCCACCGCCTCGTCCGCGCCCGGACCCCAGGCGGCGCAGTCCACCTCGTGCAGGCCGCGCTGCACCAGCCGGTAGGTGACCGGCCCGCTCGGCATCACCGAGGTGCGCCACACCGCGCCGTCCTCCGTGACGCGGTGCGTCGGGTCGCCGCTCCCCCGGCGCAGCGGCGACAGCGTGCGCCGGACGTCGACCGGCAGCTGCGGCCGCCAGGTCGTCTGCGCGTCGGCGCGCAGGTCGAGGGCCGGGGTCACGCCGGACAGTCTGCCGCTAGGGTCCGTCTGCCCGGACCGGACGAGGGAGGACGCGCGTGGACAAGGTCGTCGGAAGCGCCGCCGAGGCGGTGGCGGACGTGGCGAGCGGCTCCTCGCTCGCCGTCGGCGGCTTCGGCCTGTGCGGCATCCCGACCACCCTGATCGAGGCGCTGCTCGCTGCCGGCGTCGACGGGCTGGAGACGGTCAGCAACAACTGCGGCGTGGACCAGTGGGGTCTGGGGATGCTGCTGTCGGCCAAGCGGATCCGCCGCACGACCGGCTCCTACGTCGGGGAGAACAAGGAGTTCGAGCGGCAGTTCCTCGGCGGTGAGCTCGAGGTCGAGCTCGTCCCGCAGGGGACGC
>JAOPWK010000198.1 GCA_025965735.1 Frankiales bacterium | reverse complement strand
GGGCCAGGAGTTCGCCCAGGAGTCGGAGTGGAGCGAGGAGCGGTCGCTGGACTGGTGGCTGCTCGACCTGCCCGACCACCGCGGTGTCGCGCTGACGGTCAAGGAGCTCAACGCCGTCTACAAGCGGACGCCGGCGCTGTGGAGCCAGGACGTGGACGCGGCCGGCTTCGCGTGGATCGACGCCAACGACACCGCGGGCAACGTCTTCTCGTTCCTGCGCATCGGCACCGACGGCTCGGTGCTGGCCTGCATCAGCAACTTCTCGGCGGTGCCGCACGAGGGCTACCGCCTGGGCCTGCCGTGGGCCGGCCAGTGGGACGAGGTGCTCAACACCGATGCCGCCGAGTACTTCGGCAGCGGGGTCGGCAACTTCGGCGGCGTGCAGGCGACCGACGAGAGCTGGCACGGGCAGCCGGCGTCCGCGCTGCTGCGCATCCCGCCGCTGGGCACCGTGTGGCTGCACTCCCCCGCACCGCAGGCCTGAGCTCTCGTAGGGTCGGCCTCCCCGCACCGCTGAAGGAGGCCGACCCGTGACGACCGTCGAGCAGGACCCCGCCCTGGTGGGCATGGACGCCGGCCGCCTGGCGCGGATCGACACGCACCTGGCCCGGTACGTCGACGACGGCCGGCTCGCCGGCTGGCAGGTGCTCGTCACCCGCCGCGGCCAGGTCGTGCACTCCAGCGTCCGCGGGTCGCGCGACCTCGAGGCGGGACTGCCGGTCGAGCCGGACACGCTGTGGCGCATCTACTCGATGACCAAGCCGATCACGGCCGTCGTCGCGATGTCGCTGTACGAGCAGGGCGCGTTCTCGCTCAACGACGAGCTGTCGACGTACCTGCCGGAGTTCGCCGACGCGCGGGTGCTGGTCGGGGGCAACGCCGACCAGCCCAAGACCGTCCCGGCCACCGAGCCCATCCGGCTGTGGCACCTGTTCAGCCACACCGCCGGCCTCACCTACGCCTTCACCCGCTCCAGCGTGCTGGACGAGATGTACAAGCTCGCCGGCGCCGACCCGCTCGTCGACGCCTCCGCCGACCTCGCCACCATGTGCGCCCGATGGGCGTCCCTGCCGCTGCTGTTCGAGCCCGGCACCGCCTGGAACTACTCGGTCGCGACCGACGTGCTCGGCCGCGTCATCGAGGTGCTGACCGGCGAGACCCTCGAGCAGGCCTTCTCCCGCATCGTCCTCGACCCGCTCGGCATGACCGACACGCGCTGGTGGGTCGACGGCGACGACATCGGCCGGCTGGCCGCCCTCTACGTCCCGAATCCGGCAGGCGGCGGAGCGGTCCGCTACGACGCCATGGGCGACCACGCCCTCAAGCCGCCGGCGCTGCTGTCCGGCGGCGGCGGCCTGGTGTCGACCGCTGCGGACTACGCCCGCTTCACCCAGATGCTGCTGCGCGGCGGCGAGCTCGACGGCGCGCGGGTGCTGAGCCCGCGCACGTTGGCGTACATGACGAAGAACCACCTGCCCGGCGGCGGCACCCTGGTCAGCCTCGGTCGCGGGCAGTTCGCCGAGACGGCGTACGACGGGGTCGGCTTCGGGCTGGGCTTCGGCGTCAACGTCGACCCGGTGCGGTCACGGGTCAGCACCAGCCCGGGCGAGTTCACCTGGGGCGGGCTGGCCAGCACCGCGTTCTGGGTCGACCGGACCGAGCAGCTGACGGCGCACTTCTACACCCAGCTCGTGCCGTCCAGCACCTACCCGATCCGCACCGAGCTGCGGCAGCTCGTCTACAGCGCGATCGTCGCCTAGAAGAGGGCGTTCGACAGGGCGCGGCGGCCGGTGACGATGCGCGGGTCCTCCGGGTCCAGCGCGTCGAACAGCTCGAGCAGGTGCACCCGCGCGGCGTTGCGGTCGTCGCCGGCGCTGCGGCGCACGTAGGAGACCAGGCGGGCGATGGCCTCGTCGATGCGCTCGGTGAGCACCTCGACGTCGGCAGCCGCGGTCTGCGCCGCCGCGTCGTCCGGCGCCGCCTCAGCGCGCGCGAGCACCGCGTCAGCGTCTGCGTCCGCGCTGCGCTGCAGCAGCGACGCCCAGGCCTTGCCCGCCACGGCCTCCGGGTCGTGCGGCTTGCGCAGCAGCAGCGCCTCGTAGGCCGCGATGGCCGCCCCGTAGTCGCCCTCGCTCATCGCGTCCTCGGCGGCAACCAGGTCAGGGTCGGTCGGCACGGGCGGCGGGCCGGCCTCGGCCGGGACGCCGCCGGGACCGGGCAGCCCCGCCTGAGCGGCAGCGGCCAACACCTGCTCGAGGAACGCGCGCAGGTCGCGCTCGGGAAGCGCGCCGGTGAAACCCTGGATGAGACGGCCGCCGAGGGCGAGCAGCACGGTCGGGATGCTCTGGATCTGCAGCTGGCCCGACAGCGCCTGGTTGGCGTCGACGTCGACCTTGGCGAGCACCCAGGTGCCGGCGCCCTCCTCCGCGAGCTTCTCCAGCACCGGGGAGAGCTGCTTGCACGGGCCGCACCAGGCGGCCCAGAAGTCGATGAGGACCGGCACCGACATCGACCGCTGCAGGACCTCGGTCTCGAAGGTCGCCTCGGTGACGTCGAGGACGTGCGCGCTGGTCGAGGCGGGGGCGGCACCGGCCGGCGGAGCGGCCGGCGCGCGCAGCGCCGACAGGTCGATGGCGCCGGCGATGTTGATGTCCGTGGGGCGCATGCTCATGCCCCCATCCAACCCCAGCCCGCCGGGCGACCTTCCCTAGAAGCGCGGCGGCTCGGTGTAGCTCCCCCACAGGTCGCGCAGCGCGCCGCAGACCTCGCCCAGCGTCGCCTCGGCGCGGATGGCCTGCAGCATCGGCTCGATGGTGTTGCCGTCGCCGCGGGCGACCTCGACCAGGTCAGCCAGGCGCGCCTGCACGAGCTGCTCGTCGCGCCCGCTCTTGCGGTCGGCGAGCACCCGCACCTGCTCCTTCTCGACCTCGTGGCTCACCCGCAGGATCTCCAGGGGAGCGTCGACGTCACCGGTGTGCACGTTGACGCCGACGACCTTCTTGTCGCCCTTCTCCACGGCCACCTGGTAGACGAACGCCGCCTCGGCGATCTCGGCCATGAACCAGCCGTCCTCGATGCCGCGCAGGATGCCGGACGTCATGGAGCCGTCGGTTCCCATGTCCTTGACCTTGGCGAAGATCGCCTCCGCCTCGGCCTCGATCTGGTCGGTGAGCTGCTCGACGTACCAGGAGCCGCCGAGCGGGCCGGCGACGTTCATGACGCCGGTCTCCTCGGCGATGACCTGCTGGGTGCGCAGGGCGATCTGGGCGGCCTTCTCGCTCGGCAGCGCCAGCACCTCGTCCAGAGCGTTGGTGTGCAGGCTGTTCGTCCCGCCGAGCACCGCGGCCAGCGCCTCGATGGCGGTGCGTACGACGTTGTTGTCCGGCTGCTGCGCGGTCAGCGAGACCCCCGCGGTCTGCGTGTGGAAGCGCAGCCACTGGGCCTTGTCGGTCTTCGCGCCGTAGACGTCGCGGAGCCAGCGGGCCCAGATGCGGCGGGCGGCGCGGAACTTGGCGATCTCCTCGAAGAAGTCGACGTGGGCGTCGAAGAAGAACGACAGCCCCGGCGCGAACTTCTCGATGTCCATGCCGCGCGACAGGCCGAGCTCGACGTAGGCGAAGCCGTCCGCGAGGGTGAAGGCGAGCTCCTGCGCGGCGGTCGAGCCGGCCTCGCGGATGTGGTAGCCGGAGACCGAGATCGGCTTGTACGCCGGGATCTTCTCGGCGCAGTGCTCCATCAGGTCGCCGATCAGGCGCAGGTGCGGCTCGGGCGGGAAGAGCCACTCCTTCTGCGCGATGTACTCCTTGAAGATGTCGGTCTGCAGCGTGCCGTTGAGCACGCCGGGCTCGACGCCCTGGCGCTCGGCGGCCACGAGGTACATGCAGAAGACGGGCACCGCCGGGCCGCTGATCGTCATGGAGGTGGTGACGTCCGCCAGCGGGATGTCGCCGAACAGCACCTCCATGTCCGCGGCGCTGTCGATGGCGACGCCGCAGTGGCCGACCTCGCCGAGCGAGCGCGGGTCGTCGGAGTCGCGCCCCATGAGGGTCGGCATGTCGAAGGCGACCGACAGCCCGCCACCGCCGGCGGCCAGGATCATCTTGTAGCGCTCGTTGGTCTGCTGGGCGTTGCCGAAGCCGGCGAACTGCCGGATCGTCCACGGCCGCCCGCGGTAGCCGGTCGGGTAGAGGCCGCGGGTGAAGGGGAACTCGCCGGGCCAGCCGATCTTCTCGAAGCCCTCGTAGCTGTCGCCGGGGCGCGGACCGTAGACCGGCGCCACCTCGACACCGGACAGCGTCGTGAAGTCGGCGTCGCGCTTGCTCGCGGCGTCGAAGCGCTGCTGCCAGCGCTGTCGTCCGGCAGCGATCTCGTCGGGCGTCACGGTGCGCTCCTCGGTCGGAGGTGGGCTGGTCCGGCAGGGCGGTGAGCACGTTCGCCGTGCAGGCGAGGCTACTGCGTCGGGGCGTGCCAGGCTGCGCCGATGTCGATGCCGATGGAGTACTGCAGCGCGTGCGGCGGCCGGCTCGAACCCGGCGACCGGCACCCGGTGTGCAGCGCCTGCGGCCGCACCGCGCACCGCGACCCGAAGGTCGGCGTGGGCGTGGTGGTGGTGCAGCAGGGCCGGCTGCTGCTGGTGCGGCGCGGGGTGCAGCCGGGCAAGGGGCTGTGGGCGCTGCCGGCCGGGTACGTCGACGCCGGCGAGGACCCGCGGGAGGCAGCGGCGCGCGAGGCGTACGAGGAGACCGGGCTGCGGGTGGCTGTGGGCCGGGTGGTGGACGTCTACCCGAGCACGGTCACGGGCGGCCACCGCGGGGCGTCCTTCTTCCTCGCCTTCGAGGCGGAGGTCGTCGGCGGAGAGCTGGCGGCGGCGGACGACGCCCTTGACGCCGGCTTCTTCGGCGCGGAGGAGCTGCCGGACCTGGCGTTCGAGAGCACCCGCGACGCGGTGAGCCGGGTGCTCAGTCCCGGCGGCTGAGCAGGCCGGAGATGAGGACCAAACCCATCAGCCCCGCGCCCACGGCGTAGACGCGGTCCATCGCGCGCGCGGCGCACGGCTCGGGCGCCCGGTCGGTCAGCCCGTCCAGCGCCGCCGACCAGACCCGCTCCTGGCAGCTGTCGCCCGGGTAGCTGGCCCCGACCGCGACGACCAGCACCACGGACACCACGGCGACGATCCAGAGCAGGCGGCGAGCGGGCACCCGGCCATACTCCCGCACGGCCCTGGCAGGCTCGGGGGCATGCGCGTCGTCAGCTCGGCTGCCCTCGTCGCGGTCCTCGCGCTGACGGGCTGCACCGGCAGCGGAGCCTCCCCCGCGCCCTCCGCCAGCGCGTCCGCTGCCGCCGGCAGCTTCGCGTCGACGGCCGACATCCTCGCGGCGCTGGAAGCGAAGGGGCTGCCCTGCCAGCAGCCGGTGGCTGGCGCCTACGCCGGCGTCGCCCAGGCGCAGAGCTGCATCCTCGACGACGCCGAGGACGTGGTGCTGCTGCACTTCGCCACGCCTGCCGAGAAGGCGCAGTACCTCGCGGGCCTGGACGAGCTGGCCAGCGCGGTCGTCGGCGACGACTGGGCGGTGCAGACGGTGCTGGCGCAGACCGCCGAGCAGGTGGCGGCCGCCCTCGGCGGTGAAGCCCGGATCGGCCGGCAGCAGCCCGCGGGCGGACCCCCCTCTGCCGCGCCCGCGCTCAGCGGTGCAGCAACGGCTCCGTGATCAGCGACGGAGGCGGCGGACCACCAGGAGGAGCAGCAGGAGCCCGGCGGCCAGCGGGGCGAGGCGCTTGAGGACGGGGGCACCGGCGGTGCCGAGCAGGTCGATCGCCTCCGCCGCCGGGCGCGGGGCAGGCGCGGGGGCAGCGGGAGCGCGGGGCACGTCGCCGGCGGGCGCGTCCGACATCGCCGCCACCGGCTCAGGGGTCCCGGCCCGGATCTCCTCCGCCAGGCACGCGGCGAACTGGTCGACCAGCTTGCTGCTCACGTCGGCCAGCACGCCGCGGCCGAACTGCGCCGGCTTGCCGGTGACGTTGAGGTCGGTGTCCACCTCCACGTCGGTCGTCGCGCCGCGGTCGAGCAGCCGGCAGGTGATGAGCGCCTTGGCCGTGCCGGTGCCCCGGGTCTCCTTGCCACTGCCGTCGATGACCGCGACATGCGTCGCGTCGTCCTTCGACACGAAGGCCGCCTTGCCGCCGTAGGTCAGGTTGATCGGTCCGACCTTGACCTTGACGGTCCCTTCGAACCGGTCGCCGTCGATGCTGGTCAGCGTCGCCCCCGGCATGCACGGCGCGATCCGCTCGACATCGAGCAGCACCCGCCACGCCTCGTCGACGGGTACCGGGACGGTGAAGCGGTTCTCGAGCTTCATCGGGCTGCCTCTCGTAGTTCCTCTAGGTCCTGCGGCGTGTCCAGGTCGTCCGGCGAGCCGGTGTCGGTGCAGTCGACCTCGACCGCCAGGTCGGGGTGCGTGCGCAGCCAGGTCCGTGCGCCCTCGTCGCCGGTGGCGGCCGCGGCGACGTCCGCCCAGACCGATCGGTCGAGCAGCACGGGGTTGCGGGCTCGACCGCCGTACGAGGCCACGGCCGCCCGTGCACCGGCCCCGTGGGCGGCCCGCAGCCGCTCCACCGCGGCCGCCGTCACGAGCGGTTGGTCGACCAGCGCGACCACGCACGCGTCGGCGTCCAACGCGGCCAGGCCGGCCCGCAGCGATGCGGCCATGCCCGTCGCCCAGTCCGGCGCCTCGACCACCTGCGCCCCTGCGCAGAGCAGCCGAACCTGGTCGGCCGCCGCGCCGACGACGACCACGACCGGCGCGCAGCCGCCGTCGTGCAGCAGCCGGATCCCCCGCTGCACCAGAGCTTCCCCGTCGAGCTCGAGCAGCGCCTTGGGCCCGCCCATGCGGCTCCCGGCGCCGGCAGCGAGCAGCAGCCCGGCGGTCCTCACACGCGCACGTCCTCGTGGATGGCGCCCTGGGTCTGCGCCAGCGGCCGGCCGCTCCCGCCCCACCGGTGCTGCACGATCTCGGCGGCGATGGATACCGCGGTCTCCTCCGCGGTGCGGGCGCCGAGGTCGAGGCCGATCGGGGAGTGCATACGGGCGAGCTCCTGCTCACTCAGGCCCGCCTCACGCAGGCGGCGCAGCCGGTCGTCGTGCGTACGGCGGCTGCCCATGGCGCCGATGTAGGCGGCGGGCCGGCGCAGGGCGACCTCCAGCAGTGGGACGTCGAACTTCGGGTCGTGCGTGAGCACGCAGATGACCGTCCGGGCGTCGACGTCGGTGCGCGCGAGGTAGTCGTGCGGCCACTCGCAGACGACCTCGTGCGCCTCCGGGAAGCGGCGGGCGGTGGCGAAGACCGGCCGCGCGTCGCACACCGTGACCCGGTAGCCGAGGAAGACGCCGACGCGGCTGACGGCGGCGGCGAAGTCGGTGGCGCCGAACACGAGCATGCGCGGCGGTGGGGTGAAGGACTGCACGAACACGGTCACGTCGTCGATGCGCCGCTGCCCCTGCGGGCCGTAGTGGCGGTGGCCGGTCTGACCGGCCGCGAGCATCCCCCGCGCGTCGTCGGTGACCGCGACGTCCAGCCCCTCGGCGCCCAGCGAGCCGCGCACGCTCGAGCCTCCCACCAGCAGCACCGCGCCGATCGGCGCCGGGCCGCTGACGACGGTCGCCAGAGCCACCGGCTCGTCGACCGCCACCTGCTCGACCCAGGCCGCCAGGACCTCGTGGTCCGCCGGTGCGACCAGCACGTCGAGCTCGCCGCCGCAGGTGAGGCCGACGGCGAACGCCTCGTCGTCGCTGTAGCCGTAGCTCTCGAGCAGCGCACCCTCGCCGGCGAGCACCCGCTCGGCGGTGCCGTACACGGCGCCCTCGACGCAGCCGCCGCTGATCGAGCCGATCGCCTCGCCGTCCGAGCTCACCGCCATCGCCGCGCCGGGCGGGCGGGGCGAGCTGCCGCGCGCGCCGACGACCGTGGCCACGGCGAAGAGGGCGCCGGTCTCCAGCAGCCCGCGCAGCCCGTCGGCGATATCACGCACCGCGCACCACCGCCGCCAGCTGCTCGAGCGCGCCGAGGCTGTGCCCCTCGACGAAGTCGTCCACGTGCGGGAGCGCCGCCGCCATGCCGGCCGCGATGGGGGCGTACCCGGGGGCGGCCTTGCGCGGGTTGGACCACACCACCCGATGCGCGAGCCGGTGCAGCCGCGCCATCTGCTCACCCAGCAGGCTCACGTCGCCGCGCTCCCAGCCGTCGGACAGCAGGACGACCACCGCCCCGCGGGCGGTGCCGCGCTGGCCCCACTGGTCCAGGAACTGCTTGAGCAGCTCGCCGAGCCGGGTGCCGCCGCCGGCGTCCGGCACGGCCTCGGCGACGGCGGCCAGAGCCTCGTCCGGGTCGCGCAGCGCCATCTCACGGGAGACCCGCGTCAGGCGCGTGCCGAGCGCGAAGACCTCGGTCGGTGAGGAGGTCCTGCGAGCGGCGGCGTGCGCGAAGCGCAGCAGCGCGTCTGCGTAGCCCTCCATCGAGCCGCTCACGTCCACCAGCAGCACGACGCGACGCGTGCGCTGCACGGGCGCGCGGTGCCGCAGCCGGGCCGGCTCGCCCCCCGCAGCCAGCCACGCCCGCAGGGTCCGGCCGCCGTCGACACGACCCCGCGGTGAAGGCCGCAGCCGTCGTGACGCCCGCCGCTCCCCCGGCAGGCGCAAGGCGGCGAGCAGCCGGTGCAGGTGCTCCTTCTCCTCGGGCGTCAGCGTGGTCACGTCGCGGTGCCGCAGCTGCTCGACGCTGCTGGCCGCGGCGCTCGCCGACTGCTGCTCCCCGCTGCTCTCGCCGCTGCCGTCGCCGGGCTCGGCGACCAGGCGCAGCGCGCTGCGGGACAGCCGCTGGCGCCGGACCACCGAGCCGGGCCGCTCGCCGAAGTAGGCCTCGAAGGCGGTGTCGTAGTGGGCCAGCTCGTCCGGCGAGCCGCACATCGTGAGGCGTCCAGCCCAGTAGACGTCGGCGCGGCGCGAGGGGTCCAGCGAGGACAGCGCCGACACCGCAGCATGCACCCGCTCGGCCGCCGCGGGGACGCCCATGCCGCGCAGCGTGGCGGCGAGGCCGACGAGGCTGTCGACGGCGTCGTACGTCTCCGGCACGCCGTTCAGCCTCCCAGCACCGCAGCGGTGATCATCTGCTGGACGTCCAGCCGCTTGGCGCGCAGCTGGTCCTCGCGGTACTTCAGCACCGCGCCCAAGGTCGCCGTGGCGGTGTCGGCGTCCAGCTTCTGCGCGCCCAGCGCGACCAGCGCGGAGGTCCAGTCGATCGTCTCGGCGACGCCGGGCGGCTTGAGCAGGTCCTGCTCGCGCAGCACGGCCACCGCACGAGCGACCTGCGCCGCGAGCGAGGCCGACGCCTCCGGCACGCGCGCCCGCACGATCGCCACCTCCCGGTCGAACTCCGGGTGCTCGACCCAGTGGTAGAGGCAGCGCCGCTTCAGGGCGTCGTGCACCTCACGGGTCCGGTTGCTCGTGACGACCACGATCGGCGGCACCTCGGCCCGGACGGTGCCGAGCTCCGGCACCGTCACCGTGTAGTCCGACAGCACCTCGAGCAGGAACGCCTCGAACTCGTCGTCGGCACGGTCGACCTCGTCGACGAGCAGCACCGCCGGCGTCGTCTCCAGCGCCGCGAGCAGCGGTCGGGCGAGCAGGAAGCGCCTGCTGTAGACCTCCTTCTCGAGCTGGTCTGCGTCGGCGCCGCCGCCGGCCTCGGCGGCCCGCAGGTGCAGCAGCTGGCGCGGGAAGTCCCAGTCGTACAGCGCCTGCGAGGCGTCGATGCCCTCGTAGCACTGCAGTCTCAGCAGCTCGGCGCCCACGACCTTCGCCAGCGCGTGCGCCAGCGCGGTCTTGCCGACGCCGGCCTCGCCCTCGAGGAACAGCGGTCGCGG
>JAOPWK010000174.1 GCA_025965735.1 Frankiales bacterium | reverse complement strand
AGCAGGGCAGGCCGAACTCCGGCGTGTTCGTCTTGCCGAGGCTGATCGTGCCGGCGGCGCGCAGCTTGTCAACGACGAAGTCGCTGAGCGGCGGCACGAAGTCGGCGAACGCCGGAGAGCCGAGCCTGGTCGGCACGCCCGCGGTCAGGTTGAGGTCCTTGATGCCGATCGGCACGCCGTGCAGCGGCGGCAGGTCCTCCCCTGCGGCCACCGCCGCGTCCGCCGCCCGCGCCTGTTCGCGCGCCGTGTCCAGGGTCAGCGTCACGAAGGCTCCGACGGCGGCGTCGTGCTCGGCGATGCGGGCGGCGTAGTGGTCGACCAGGTCGGCGGAGGAGGTCTGGCCGCGGCGTACGGCGGCGGCCTGCTCGAGCGCGGACAGGTCGTGCAGGGAGGTCATCGCGGGAAAGTAGCGTGACCGGCAGGCTTTGCTCCCCTACCGTCGACGCGTGAGCGACACCTCCACCCGCCGCAGCCCCTCCTCCTGGTGGCTGCTGCTCCTCGCGACCGTCGTCACCGCGCTGCCCGTCGGCAACGCCGCGCTCTCCGCGTTGCGTGCGGCGGGCGTCCTCGAGGTCCGGGTCGACCCCGAGCAGGGCAGCGCCGGCGCGTTCGGGTTCTTCGACGAGCAGGGCCTGCGGGTGGCCGAGGGGCTCAGCCTGCTCGTCACCCTCCCCGTCGCGATCGCCTGCCTCGCCGTGCTCGTCGGCCTGTTCGGCCAGCGGGAGTGGGCCCGTGAGGGAGCATTGGGGGTCTTCGGGTTGAGTGGCCTGCTGCTGCTGGTGTTCTCGGTCAACGGCCTGACCTCCGAGCCGCGCGGGGAGCACGCCGGTCTGGGGCTGGCCGCCTCGCTGCTCGTCCTCGGCGTGGCCGCGCTCGCGCTGTCGCCCGGCGTGCGACGCGACTTCGAGCAGCGGCAGATCGCGCAGCAGGTGCGCGAGCGGGAGGCCGCCACCGCCGCCCGCCGGGCCCGCATCGGCGGCTGAGCCGCACGACCTAGGCGGGCTCCTCCAGCTGCTCGGGCTCGACCCCGTCCAGGTACGGCGCCCACCGCGGGTCCATCCGCCGCGCCCCGACGACCCGCGCCGCCGCACCGCTGGGCGCGCTCGGGGAGGTGCGCAGCCGCCAGCCCAGCTCGGCGATTCCCCGGTCGGCCTTGACGTGGTTGCAACGGCCGCACGCCGACACGACGTTCTCCCAGACGTGCGCGCCGCCGCGGCTCTTGGGCACGACGTGGTCCAGGCTGGTGGCCGGCGCACCGCAGTAGACGCAGCGACCGCCGTCCCGGGCGAACACCGCCTTGCGGGTCAGCGGCACGGTCGGCCGGTACGGCACCTTCACGTAGCGCGCCAGCCGCACGACCGCGGGCACCGGCAGGGCGGTGCGCTCGCTGTGCAGGACGCCGTCACCGGCGGCCACCGGCACCGCCTTGGCCGTGAGCACCAGGACGGCCGCGCGGCGGCCGGACACCACGCACAGCGGCTCGTAGGTCGCGTTCAGCACGAGCGCCGAGCTCTCCGTACCGGCCATGCAGTCCTCCTCCCGTCCGAGTCTGACCGACGCGGCCGAGATGCGCCACGAGGTACCGGACGGCAGTCGTCCACCGGCGGTCCTCGCTGCGGCTCCTAGGGTCGTGGGATGCACCCCGGAGCTGTGACGTGAGGGACTTCCTGTCCGACAACGCTCCCGCCGTCCAGACCGCCTGGCACGTGCTGGCCATCGTCGTGCTGGCCGTCGTGCTGCGCTTCGTGCTGCACCGCGCCATCAGCAGGGTCATCACCGAGGCGGTGGAGAGCACCGTCCCCGTGACGATCCGGCCGCTGCGCGGCAAGGGCGAGTCGACGATGCAGGGCACGCCGCTGCTCACGGAGCGCCGGCGACAGCGCACCGAGACGATCGGCTCGGTGCTGAAGAGCATCACCTCGGTCGTCGTCTTCACCGTCGCGGCCGCGATGGTGCTGGGCGAGCTCGGCTTCGACCTCGGCCCGGTCCTGGCCAGCGCCGGGATCGTCGGCGTCGCGCTGGGCTTCGGCGCGCAGAACCTCGTGAAGGACTACCTCAACGGCATCTTCATGATCCTCGAGGACCAGTACGGCGTCGGCGACGCGGTCGACGCCGGCGAGGCCAGCGGGATCGTCGAAGCGGTCGGCCTGCGCGTCACGCGGCTGCGCTCGGTGGACGGCACCGTCTGGTACATCCGCAACGGCGAGATCCTGCGCCTGGGCAACATGAGCCAGGGCTGGTCGCGCGCACTGCTCGACATCTCGGTGGCCTACGACACCGACACCGACCAGGCGACGCGCGTCATCAAGGAGGTGGCCGACAGCG
This sequence comes from Frankiales bacterium, assembly GCA_025965735.1. GTDB lineage: Bacteria > Actinomycetota > Actinomycetes > Mycobacteriales > SCTD01 > SCTD01. The sequence goes on along the minus strand of JAOPWK010000174.1, from coordinate 4,700 downwards.
TCTGGAAGGACGAGGAGCTCGGCAAGCTCGTCCTCGAGGAGCCCGAGGTCTGGGGCGTGGAGAACCTGGGCGTCGACGGCATGGCGATCCGGCTCGTGGTGAAGACCGCGCCGCTCGAGCAGTGGGTCGTCGCCCGCGAGCTGCGCCGCCGCATCAAGACCGCCTTCGCCGCCGAGGGCATCGAGATCCCCTTCCCGCAGCGGTCGCTCTGGCTGCGCACCTCGCCGGACGCTGCGCCCGCTGTCGTCCCTGAGGACGCGGAACCGGCGTCCTAGCCGCAGACTGCTGGCATGGAGGTCCTGGTCACCGGCGCGACCGGCTACATCGGCGGGCGCCTCGTGCCGCGCCTGCTCGCCGAGGGGCACAGCGTCCGCGCGATGACCCGCAGCCGCGGCCGCCTGCGCGACGTCCCGTGGGCCGCGGACGTGACGGTGGTCGAGGCTGACGCGCTGGGCGGCGATGCGCTGGACGATGCGCTCGCCGGTGTCGACGTCGCGTACTACCTGGTGCACTCCATCGGCGAGGGCGCGGAGTTCGAGGACACCGACCGTCGCGCGGCCAAGGCCTTCGGCGAGTCCTGCCGGCGTGCGGGCGTGCGGCGGATCGTCTACCTGGGCGGCCTCACCCCCGTCGACGAGGAGCTGTCGCCGCACCTCGCCTCACGGGCAGAGGTCGGACAGGTGCTGCTCGACAGCGGCGTCCCGACCGCCGTGCTGCAGGCCGCGGTCATCCTGGGCAGCGGATCGGCCTCCTTCGAGATGCTCCGCTACCTCACCGAGCGGCTCCCGGCGATGATCACTCCGAAGTGGGTGAACAGCCGCATCCAGCCGATCGCCGTCCGGGACGTGCTGCGCTACCTCGTCGCCGCGGCGACGCTGCCCGGGGACGTCTCACGCCGGTTCGACATCGGCGGCCCGGAGGTCCTGACGTACCTCCAGATGATGAAGCGGTACGCCAAGGTGGCCGGTCTGCGCAAGCGGGTCATCGTGCCGGTGCCGTTCCTCACGCCGCGGCTGTCCGGCCACTGGGTCAACATCGTGACGCCGGTGCCGGCCGCCCTGGCCAAGCCGCTCGTGCGCTCGCTGGTCAACGAGGTGGTGTGCCGCGAGCAGGACATCAAGCAGCACGTCCCTGATCCGCCGGACGGGCTGCTCGGCTTCGACGACGCCGTGCGGCTGGCGCTCCTGCGCGTGCGGGAGGCGGCCGTCGAGACCCGCTGGTCGCAGGCCACCTGGCCCGGCGCGCCGTCCGACCCGCTGCCGACCGACCCCGACTGGGCCGGCGGCTCGCTGTACGAGGACCTGCGCCAGCGGCAGGTGGACGCCGAACCGCAGGACCTCTGGCGGGTCATCGAGGGCATCGGCGGCGAGCACGGCTGGTACTCCTTCCCGCTCGCCTGGGCCGTCCGCGGGCAGCTGGACCGGCTGGTCGGCGGCGTCGGGCTGCGCCGCGGGCGGCGCGACCCGGACCAGCTCTACGTCGGGGAGTCGCTCGACTTCTGGCGGGTCGAGGAGATCGTCGACGGCGAGCTGCTGCGGCTGCGCGCCGAGATGAAGGTCCCCGGCGCAGCCTGGCTCGAGCTGAAGGTCGAGCGCGACGAGCGCGGCGGGACGCTGTTCGTGCAGCGCGCGCTGTTCCACCCGCGCGGCCTGGCCGGGCACGCCTACTGGTGGTCGGTCGCGCCGTTCCACGGCATCGTCTTCGGCGGCATGCTCGCCAACATCGCCGGCGCCGCCGAGCGCGCCGGGCTGGAGCGCCGCGCCGCCTAGGCTGGAGCGCGTGACGACCCTGTACGACGCGGTCGGCGGTGAGCCGGTCTTCCGCCAGCTGGTGGCCGACTTCTACGCCGGCGTCGCCGAGGACCCCGTGCTGCGTCCGCTGTACGAGGACGACGACCTCGAGGCGGCCGCCGACCGGCTGCGGATGTTCCTGGTGCAGTACTGGGGCGGGCCGTCGACGTACTCCGAGCAGCGCGGCCACCCGCGCCTGCGGATGCGCCACGTCAGCTGGAGCATCGGCCCGCGGGAGCGCGACGCCTGGCTGTCGCACATGCTCCCGGCCGTCGCCCGGCTCGACATCCCGGAGGACGCGCGCGCGGCGATCTGGGACCACCTGGAGCGAGCCGCCCACTCGCTGGAGAACGCGCCTCCGGAGGACGACAGCCTGCTGCGCTGAGGCCACAGCCGGGGCTAGGTCCAGAGCACGTACGACGTGGTCACAACTGCTGGTCTCGGGAGGGATCGGCACAGCCGAGGCGCTGCGTGGCCGATGCACCTCAGCCGACACACCTGCGAGCGCTGCTGCTGACCCCGCAGCGCCGTCGTACGGCACCGCCGACGGCGGACTCCCAGGTCCGCACCACCTGCTCCTCCGTACGCACCCGGCCGCCTCGTCGCGGAGGAGATCAAGACGCGCGCGCTGCAGGACGCGATCTTCAAGAGCGCGTACTTCTCGAGCATCGCCACCGACGAGCACGGCGTGATCCAGATCTTCAACCTCGGCGCCGCGCGCATGCCGGGCTACGCGGCGGCAGACGTCGTCCGGATCACCCCTGCGGACATCTCCGTTGAAGATCGACGTCGCCTGCGTCCGCGACATCACCACCGAGCCGGACGAGGCGGCGATCGCGCTGGCGATCATCCACATGGCGCACAGCCTCAACCTCGAGGTCGTGGCCGAGGGAGTGGAGAGGGCGGCGCAGCTGGCCTACCTGCGGCACCACCGGTGCGACCAGGTGCAGGGCTACCACTTCAGCCGCCCCCTGCCCGCCGTCGACGTCGAGCCGCTCCTGGGCAGCCGGGTGGTGCTGCATGCCGAGGAGCCCGCCGGGTCCAGCGACGTGCTGCTGCTGGTCGGCACCGACCCCGGTCACCTGCGGTCCCTCCAGCGAGCTCTGGCCGGTGAGCCGTACCGCCTGCTGGTCGCGAGCAGCGCTGCGGAGGCCTTCGAGCTGATGGCGCTGCACGCCGTGCAGGTCGTCGTCAGCGGGTCCCGGCTGGGCGCCATGACCGGCACCGACTTCCTCCGAGCGCGTGCGCGACCTGCACCCCTGGGCGCTGCGCGTCCTGGTGGCGGCCGGCCTGGAGCCCGACGACCTGCACCGGGCCATCAACCGCGGCTCGCTGCACCGCTGCTGGTCCAGCGACTTCGTGCCGCACGTGCTGCGCTGGGACCTGCGCGAGGTGTTCCGTCAGTGGTGGACGGCCAGCCGCTCCGCGGTCGACGAGCCGGCGGCGGCGGTGCCGGCGCAGCGCGCTCCCGCGGTGCTGTCGGCACACGGCTGACCCGCTCGGTCGGCTCAGCCCAGCCGGCGGGCCAGCAGCCAGCCGGCTGCCACGCCGAGCAGGTCGGCCAGCACGTCCCACGGGTCGCCGCTGCGCGTCGGCAGCAGGAGCCCCTGCACCAGCTCGCTCACCGGCGCGTACGCCGCCACCGCCACGAGTCCCGCGGTCGCCGGGCCGAAGCGCCAGCGGGTCGTGGCCGCGAGCAGCCCGAACAGCAGCAGGTGCACGACCTTGTCCGAGCCGTCGAACGGCCCGTCACCGCCGGTGCGCGGCGTGAACAGCACGTAGAGGCTGAGCAGCACGACGACGCCGAACGCTGCCGTGGCCCAGCGGCGCGGGTGCGCGCTCAGTCGCGCGTCAGCTTGCGGTAGGTCACCCGGTGCGGCCGGGCGGCGTCGGCGCCCAGGCGCTCGACCTTGTTCTTCTCGTAGGACTCGAAGTTGCCCTCGAACCAGTACCACTTGCTCGGGTTCTGCTCATCGCCCTCCCACGCCAGGATGTGCGTGGCGACCCGGTCGAGGAACCAGCGGTCGTGGCTGATGACCACCGCGCAGCCGGGGAACTCGAGCAGCGCGTTCTCCAGGGACACGAGCGTCTCGGTGTCCAGGTCGTTGGTGGGCTCGTCGAGCAGCAGGACGTTGCCGCCCTCCTTGAGCGTCAGCGCGAGGTTCAGGCGGTTGCGCTCACCACCGGACAGCACGCCGGCCTTCTTCTGCTGGTCCGGCCCCTTGAAGCCGAACGCACCGATGTACGCGCGGGACGGCATCTCCTGCGCGCCGACCTGGATGTAGTCCAGCTCGTCGGACACGACCTGCCAGACGGTCTTCTCCGGGTCGATGTTCGAGCGGTTCTGGTCGACGTAGCTGATCTTCACGGTCTCGCCGACGCGCACCGCGCCGCTGTCGGCCTGCTCCAGCCCGACGATCGTCTTGAACAGCGTGGTCTTGCCGACGCCGTTCGGCCCGATGATCCCGACGATCCCGCCGCGCGGCATCGTGAAGGACAGCCCGTCGATGAGGACGCGGTCGCCGAAGCCCTTCTTGAGGTCCTTCGCCTCGATGACGTCCGAGCCCAGGCGCGGGCCGGCCGGGATCTGGATCTCCTCGAAGTCGAGCTTGCGCGTCTTGTCGGCCTCGGCGGCCATCTCCTCGTAGCGGGCGAGGCGGCTCTTGCTCTTGGTCTGGCGGCCCTTGGCGTTCATCCGGACCCACTCGAGCTCGTCCTTGAGCCGCTTGGAGAGCTTGGCGTCCTTCTTGCCCTGGACGGCCAGGCGCTCCTGCTTCTTCTCGAGGTAGGTCGAGTAGTTGCCCTCGTAGGGGTAGGCGCGGCCGCGGTCGAGCTCGAGGATCCACTCGGCGACGTTGTCCAGGAAGTACCGGTCGTGGGTGACCGCCAGGACGGCGCCGGGGTAGCGCG
>JAOPWK010000172.1 GCA_025965735.1 Frankiales bacterium | reverse complement strand
TCTTCACGACGGCCGACGACAACCAGCCGTCCGTGCAGATCCAGGTGTTCCAGGGCGAGCGCGAGATGGCGCAGTACAACAAGAAGCTCGGCATGTTCGAGCTGACCGGCCTGCCGCCGGCGCCCCGGGGCGTGCCGCAGATCGAGGTCACCTTCGACATCGACGCCAACGGCATCGTCAACGTCCACGCCAAGGACCTGGGCACCGGCAAGGAGCAGAAGATGACCATCTCCGGCGGCTCCGCCCTGCCGAAGGACGAGGTCGAGCGGATGATGAAGGAGGCCGAGGAGTACGCGGAGGAGGACAAGAAGCGCCGCGACGAGGCCGAGACCCGCAATTCCGCCGAGCAGCTGGTCTTCCAGACCGAGAAGTTCCTCGGCGAGAACGGTGACAAGCTCCCGGCCGAGGGCAAGGCCGAGACCGAGGAGGCCCTCACCGAGCTGAAGTCCGCGCTCGGCGGCAGCGACATCGCCGCCATCAAGAGCGCCGCGGAGAAGGTCGCCACCACGTCGCAGGAGCTCGGCGGCGCGCTGTACGCGCAGCAGGCCGCTGACGCCCCCGGCGACGCCGGTGCGGCGGCCTCCGACGACGACGGCGTGGTCGACGCCGAGGTCGTGGAGGACGGCGACACGGACGGCGGCAAGTGAGCGACGTCCGGGACTCCGAGGAGGGGTGGGACATCGACCCTGACCGGGTCGTGATCCGGGACAAGCGCAAGCTCGACCCCGAGTCCGGCGAGGTCCGGGAGCCGGCAGCCACGCCGGCCTCCGAGGCCGCCGAGCCGGAGCCGGAGGTCGACGCTGCGCCCGACCGCGTCGCGGAGCTGACGGCCGACCTGCAGCGGGTGTCGGCGGAGTACGCCAACTACCGCAAGCGGGTTGAGCGGGACCGGGTCGCCGTCGTCGAGATGGCAACGGCCGGGCTGCTGTCCGGCCTGCTGCCGGTGCTCGACGACATCGACCGCGCCCGCGAGCACGGCGACCTGTCCGGTCCGTTCGCGGCCGTGGCGTCCTCGCTGGAGCAGCTCACGGCCAGGCTGGGCCTGGAGCAGTTCGGCGAGGCGGGCGAGCCGTTCGACCCGTCGGTGCACGAGGCGCTCATGCAGGCCGAGCCCGACGCGTCGGCGACCGTGGCCACCTGTGCGGCCGTCCTGCAGAAGGGCTACCGGCTCACCGGCGGGCGCGTCCTGCGCCCCGCGCGGGTGTCGGTGGCCGAGCCTGCGTCCTAGGAGAGGAGGGACGCATGAGTGCGCGTGACTACGTGGAGAAGGACTACTACAAGGCCCTCGGCGTCCCCAAGGACGCCTCGGCCAGCGACATCAAGAAGGCGTACCGCAAGCTCGCTCGCGACCTGCACCCCGACACCAATCCCGGTGGCGAGGAGCGGTTCAAGGAGGTGTCCGAGGCCTACGACGTGCTCTCGGACGCCACCAAGCGGCAGGAGTACGACGAGGCGCGCAGCCTGTTCGGCAGCGGGTACCGGCCGGGCGGCTACCCGGGGGGCGGGACGCCGGGCTTCGACCTCGGCGACCTGTTCTCCCGCGCGGGTGGCCAGGCGGCCGGCGGGCTCGGCGACGTGTTCGGGGGCCTGTTCGGCGGCGCTGGGCGCAGCCCGGGTCGCGGGCCGCGCCGCGGTGCTGACGTCGAGGCCGACGTCACGCTGTCGTTCGTGGACGCCGTCCGCGGGGCGACGGTCCCTCTCCGGCTGACGACCACCGGGCCGTGCACCACCTGCGGCGGCTCGGGCGCCGCGCCGGGCACCACCCCGCACGCCTGCGCGACGTGCGGCGGTGCCGGCGTCACGTCCCGCAGCCAGGGCGGCTTCGCCTTCAGCGAGCCGTGCAAGACCTGCCGCGGGAGCGGGCGCACGGTCGACAAGCCGTGCCCGGGCTGCGCCGGCGAGGGCCGGGCGGTGCAGGGCAAGACGCTCAACGTCCGGATCCCCGCGGGTGTTGCGGAGGGCTCCAAGGTTCGGCTGGCCGGTCGCGGCGGCGCGGGCGAGCGTGGTGGTCCCGGGGGCGACCTGCTGGTCAACGTGCACGTCACGCCGCACCCGCTGTTCGGCCGCAAGGGCGACCACCTGACGCTGACCGTCCCGGTCACCTTCCCCGAAGCGGCGCTCGGCGCGCAGGTGAGCGTGCCGACGCTGGACGGCCCGGTGACGCTCAAGGTGCCGGCCGGCACCAGCAGCGGGCGCACCTTCCGCGTCAAGGGCCGCGGCGTGCCCGGCAAGGGCGACCTGCTCGTCACCGTCGAGGTCGCCGTACCGGCCCGGCTGTCGAAGGAGGCCGAGCAGGCGCTGCAGGCCTACGCGGCAGCCGCGCCCGACGACCCGCGGGCGCACCTCGCGCAGGAGGCCCCGATGAGGCAGGCACAGTGATCGAGGACGACACCCCGGTCTTCGTGATCTCGGTGGCTGCCGAGCTGTCCGGGATGCACCCGCAGACGCTGCGGCAGTACGACCGGCTCGGACTGGTGACGCCGGGTCGCGCGGGAGGTGGCGGCCGGCGCTACTCCTCCCGCGACGTCGCCCTGCTCCGCGAGGTGCAGCGCCTGTCGCAGGAGGAGGGCGTCAACCTCGCCGGCATCAAGCGGGTCATCGAGCTGGAGAACCAGGTCGAGGCGCTGCAGTCGCGGGTGCAGGAGCTCACCGAGGAGCTGCACCAGGCGACGGCAGCAGTGCAGAGCGCGCGGCAGGACGTCGCGCAGTCGATGCGTCGCGACCTGGTGCCGATGCGCGACGCCGCGCTCGTGGTCTGGAAGCCCCAGCCCCGCAGGAGTTGAGCGGAACACGCTCAACCTCGCCGGCGTTGCGCCTGGCAGGAACCCGCACGACCGCAAGGAGCAGCTGACATGGACGCCGACCGTCTCACCACCAAGAGCCAGGAGGCCGTGTCCACGGCCGTCCGCCGCGCCGCCACCGAGGGGCACCCGGAGGTGTCCCCGGTCCACCTGCTGCTCGCCCTGCTGGACCAGGGCGACGGCATCGCCGGACCGCTGCTGCAGGCCGTGGGCGCCGACCCCGCGCAGGTGCGCACCCGCGCCGAGGCGCTGCTGACGGCGCTGCCCACGGCCAGCGGCGCCAACGTCGCCGCGCCCGGGCTGTCCCGCGCCCTCATGGCCGTCATGAACGTCGCGCAGAGCAAGGCCAAGGAGGTCGGCGACGAGTACGTCTCGACCGAGCACCTGCTGGTCGGCCTCGCCGATTCCGGCGGCGACGTCGCGCAGCTGCTCAAGGCCAACAACGCGCTGCCCAAGGCGCTCGTGGACGCGTTCGCGAAGGTCCGTGGCGGGATGCGTCGCGTGACGACGCCGGACCCGGAGTCGACCTACAAGGCGCTGGAGAAGTATGGCGTCGACCTCACCGACCGCGCCCGCCGTGGCCAGCTCGACCCGGTGATCGGGCGCGACAACGAGATCCGCCGCGTCATCCAGGTCCTGTCGCGCCGCACGAAGAACAACCCGGTCCTCATCGGGGAGCCCGGCGTCGGCAAGACGGCCGTCGTCGAGGGGCTGGCGCAGCGCGTCGTCGACGGGGACGTGCCGGAGAGCCTGCGCGGCAAGAGCATCGTCTCGCTCGACCTGTCAGCCATGGTCGCCGGCGCGCAGTACCGCGGCCAGTTCGAGGAGCGCCTCAAGGCGGTCCTGGAGGAGATCAAGCAGAGCGACGGCCAGGTCATCACCTTCCTCGACGAGATGCACACGGTCGTGGGTGCGGGCAAGGCCGAGGGCTCCATGGACGCCGGCAACATGCTCAAGCCGATGCTCGCGCGCGGCGAGCTGCGCATGGTCGGCGCGACGACGCTGGACGAGTTCCGCGAGAACATCGAGAAGGACCCCGCGCTCGAGCGCCGCTTCCAGCAGGTCCTGGTCGGCGAGCCGTCGGTCGAGGACACCGTCGCGATCCTGCGCGGGCTCAAGGGCCGCTACGAGGCGCACCACAAGGTCGAGATCGCCGACTCCGCGCTCGTCGCCGCCGCCGCGCTGTCCGACCGGTACATCCCGTCGCGCTTCCTGCCGGACAAGGCGATCGACCTCGT
>JAOPWK010000163.1 GCA_025965735.1 Frankiales bacterium | reverse complement strand
CGGCGGTAGGTGGAGCGCGACGGCACGGCACAGGTCCCTTGCGGCAGGGGTCGAGGGCCCCGTTTCCAGCACGGGGTCGAGCGGCGCCTGACGCGGCGCACCCTCACCATCGACCCGTACCTGCGGCAAGTGGAGCAGTCCGCGAAAATTCGTTCCCGAACTGTGACTGATGGGACAGGTGGTACTCACCGGCCGGAGCTCCCCTGGCTGGAGTGCCACAGCTTGCGCGGTACCGGCGGCACGGGCCGGCCGCCGGAGGTGCCGGTGCCGTCGCCGGCGGGCTTCACGTCGGCGTACGGGGAGGCGCGGAAGCCGGTGGCGTAGACGTGCACGGCGCCGCCGACGCCGGAGTGCCCCGCCCCGCCGCCGACGAGCGGCGGGCTGGTCATCACCGGCCGGCTGGACCGGCTGGCCGCCGCGCCCTGCACCGCCGCCTCGGTCACCAGCGCCGGCGTGGCCATCAGCGCCCACACCGCCTCCATGCCGCCGCCCTGCCAGGCGGCGTGCAGCGCGGGCAGCTCCCAGCAGCCGACCGCCTGCATGGAGATCCCTCGCGGGCCTGTCCGCCGGACCAGCCCCTGGATGACCAGCAGCCAGGAGTGGAAGACGGTCGTGGCGTAGCCGACCTGGGCGTCCTCGAAGAAGGTCGCGTCGAGCGGGCCGGTCGCGTCGTCGAGCGTCACGAAGATGACGCGGCGACCGGAGCGGATCGGCGGCGTCTGGGTCGCCACCTTCACCCCGGCCACGAGCACCTCCTGCCGGGAGCGGCAGCCGAGCAGGTCGCGCGCCCGGGTGGTGCCCAGCTCGTCGAGGAACGGCCCGTAGGCGTCCATGACGTGCGAGCTCACGTCGAGGCCGAGCACGTCGAGCTCGGCCCGCACCCGCTCGGCCTGCGTCATCTCGGGCAGCCCGCTGGAGGTGGTCTGCTCCGGGGCGTCGCCGAGGTCGAGGGCGAGCTGCACGTCGACCGGCTCCGGCACGGCCGGCGCCTGCGACTGCTTGGCCTGCCGGGCACGCACGTCGTCGAGCCGCACCACCGGGTGCTCGCTGGCCGTCACCGCCGCCGGCAGCGGTGTCGCCGTCCGGCCGCGGCGTCTCGGGGCGGCCCGTCGCGCGGCAGCCGCCGTCGAGCGGGACCACCTGTCCAGCTCGGCGACCTGGAGCAGCAGGTCGCGGCGGGTGACCTGCCCGCGGCGACGCACCGGCACCGTCGAGCCGAGGCCGTAGAGGGAGTCGAAGGCGCCGGCCACCACCAGCCGCTCGACGATCGGTCGGGACACCGCCGCCCGATGCCAGAAGTCCGACAGCGAGGAGTACGGCCGGCGGGCGACGACCCGGGCGATCTCGGCCTCGGACATGCCCTTGACGTCGGCAAGGCCGATCCGGATGCCGTAGCCGCGGCCGTCGGGCAGCCGCGGGTCCGAGGGTGCGCTGCGCGGGCCGCTCACCCCGCCGAGCACGCCCCGCCCATCGACCCAGGGCCCGTCCAGCCAGTCGTCCGGCAGCGGCGGCACCTCCGGCAGCGAGGGCAGCAGGTCCTCCACCCCGAGCGGCGCCGCGGCCGGCGAGCCCGCCTGGTCGAGCACTGCGGGCGGCGGCTCGTCGAGCACGCCGACCTTCTCCACGCGGTACTCGGCGTCGGAGGCGTTCACGTCCAGGCTCAGGATCGCGATCCCGAACTGGCGGGCGTCGTCGAGGATCAGCCGCTTGGGGTACATGCCGGGGTCGTGCGTGAGCACCCCGGCGAGGAACGCCGCCGGGTGGTGGGCCTTGAGCCAGGCCGACTGGTAGGTCGGCAGCGCGAAGGCCGCGGCGTGCGCCTTGCAGAACCCGAACGAGCCGAAGGCCTTGAGCACCTCCCACACCCGCTCCACGACACCCAGCGCGTAGCCGGCCGCCAGGGCGGTCGGGATGAACCATGCCTGCACCTCGGGCTGACCCTCCGGGTCGCCCAGCGCGCGGCGCACCTCGTCAGCCTCGGCCAGCGAGCAGCCTGTCATCGTGCTGACGATCTGCAGGACCTGCTCGTGGAACACGACGACGCCGTGGGTCTGCGCGAGCACCGGCTCGAGGTCGGGGTGCAGGTAGTCGGCCTGCTTCCAGCCCTGCCGCGCCTCGAGGAACGGCCGCACCATGTCGCTCTTGACCGGCCCGGGCCGGAACAGCGAGATGTCCACGATGAGGTCCTCGAAGGTCTCCGGCGCGAACTTCCCGACCAGCTCGCGCTGCCCCGGCGACTCGATCTGGAAGCAGCCGAGCGTCTTGGTGGACTGCACCAGCGCGAAGGTCGCCGGGTCGTCGCGGGGCGCGGCGTCGACGTCCACGGGCGCGCCGTCCACCCGGGCGACCTCGCCGACGGCGTGCTGCATCGCGGACTGCATGCGGATGCCGAGCACGTCGAGCTTGAGCAGCCCGAGCTCCTCGACGTCGTCCTTGTCGAACTGGCTCATCGGGAAGCCCAGCCAGCTGGACTCGACCGGGGTGCGGTCCAGCAGCGTGCGGTCGCTCAGCAGGACCCCGCACGGGTGCAGCGCGACGTGCCGCGGCAGCCCGTCCAGCCGCTCGACCAGGCGCAGCAGCAGGTCGATCCGCCCGGCGTTCTCGCCGCGCGACAGGCCGCTGGCCCGCAGCTCGGGCAGGTCGCGCATGGCGGCCCGCACCTGGGAGGCGCGGATGTGCGGGAAGGCCTTGGCCAGCGCGTCGACCTCGCCGGGCGGCAGGCCGAGCGCAGCGCCCACGTCGCGGATGCCGTGCCGCGCCCGGTAGGTGTCCATCATGGAGACGCACGTGCAGCGCTCGCCGCCGTACTTGGCCAGGATCTGCTCGTAGACCTCGGTGCGCCGGGCGGACTCGACGTCGACGTCGATGTCGGGCAGCTGGTGGCGCAGCGGCGACAGGAACCGCTCCATGATCAGGCCGTAGCGGACCGGGTCGACGTCGCTGATCCCCAGCAGGTAGGTGACCAGCGAGCCGGCGCCGCTGCCGCGCGCGGCCACCCGTACGCCCATGCCCTTGATGAGGTCGACGACGTCGGCGACCGTCAGGAAGTAGGAGGGGTAGCCCAGCCCACGGATGACGCCGAGCTCGTCCTCGAGCCGCGCGAGGGTTCCGGTGTCGCGGGTCATGCCGCGCCTGCCGTAGCCGGCCTCGCAGCGCTCCCGCAGCACCGCCTCCGGCTCGCCGCCTCCGGCCTCCAGCTCGGGGAAGTGCACCTCGCCGATGCCGAGGTCGCGGCGCGGGTCGACCGCACACCGCTCGGCCTCGAGCCGGGTGCGGGCCAGCAGCCCGCGGCCGT
>JAOPWK010000130.1 GCA_025965735.1 Frankiales bacterium | reverse complement strand
CTGGGTGTCGCGCGACGAGGACCTCTACGCCACCGACGTGCTCGGCTCTGGGACCTTCGGCGGCGGCTGCGGCCTGGACCTCGACCGCTGGCTGCCCGCCTCCTGCACCGTGGAGCTGCGCGTCGAGGGCCTCGGCAGCCTGGTCAGCTCAGTCCAGAAGCCCTAGGCCGCGCGCCCAGGACGTCGTGTACGCCGCGTGCTCCGCGGCCTTGGCCTCGTCCGCGACCTGCAGCGGCTCCACGCACTCGATCATCACGGCCACCTCGCTGGTGCCCTCCAGCTTGGCGGCGGCCTCGGCGGCGCCCGGCTGCGGGCCGTGCTGCACCCCGGCCGGGTGCAGCGTCATCCACCCCTGCCCGATCCCCTTGCGGCTGAAGAAGTCGCCACGGCTGTAGAAGATGACCTCGTCGTTGTCGACGTTGGCGTGGAAGAACGGCACCCGCAGCGCCTCCGGGTCGGTCTCGAACGGCCGCGGCACGAACGTCGCGATGTCGAAGCCCCCGCAGCGGAACGTCGTGTGGACGCTCGGCGGCAGGTGGTAGCCCGGGGCCGTGACCGGCCGGATGTCGCTGACCGACAGCCGGTACGGGGACAGGTCGCCCGCCCAGCCGACCGCGTTGAACGGGTTGTGCGGGTAGCGGAAGGTCGTCCACTCGCCGCGCCGCCGGACCTTCAGCCGCCAGCGGCCGTCGGCGTCGCCGGTCCAATCCGCGGGCGGCTCCTCGTACGGCTCGGGCGTCACCAGGACCCGGGGGTCGACCACGGCGTGCCGGCCCATGAGCCCGAAGTCCGGACGGGTCACCGGCGCCGTCGACTCGACGACGAACAGGAACGTCGGCTCGCTCGGCACGAAGCGGTGTGCCGTCCCGCGCGGGATCACGAGGTACTGCTGGTCGGCGAAGCCCAGCGGGCCGTAGTCGGTCTGCAGCACCCCGGCGCCCTGGTGGACGTAGACGACCTCGTCCGCGTCGCCGTTGCGGTAGGCGAACGGCATCGGCGCCGACAGCCGGCTGATCCACACCCGCAGGTCGCCGTTGGACAGCACCAGGCTGCGCCAGCCCTCCGGGTCCTCGGCGTCGGCGGGCGCCAGGCCGTTGAGGTCGAAGGCCAGCGGGCGCAGCGGGCCGTCCACGTCGACCCACGCCGTGGGGGGCTGGGACCGGTACAGGTGGCTGACCGGGCCGGCGAACGCCTCCCGGCCGTGCTCCTCCTCGACCAGGCCCGGCGGGATCCCCACGTGCGTCTGCCGCGCGACGCGGCCCTTGACCTCGCTCATGGCGCGCAAGGTACGCCGAGTGCACCGCTTCGGCGTTGCACCCCGGAACTGTCGGCGGCCGGACGTAGCGTGCCTGTCATGACCGCTGAAGCCCTCGCTCCGACCGCACCGGTGGACCTGCCGCTGCCGGTGCTGGGGTCGCTGTCGCCGTCGCGCGCGGGCGACTTCATGACCTGCCCGCTGCTGTTCCGCTTCCGGACGATCGACCGGCTGCCCCAGGCGCCGTCGTCCGCAGCCACGCGCGGCACGGTCGTGCACGCGGTCCTGGAGCGGCTGTACGACCTGCCGGCTGCCGAGCGGACCCTCGACGCGGCTGCGGGCATGCTGCGCCCCGAGTGGGACCGGCTGCTGGAGGCCGAGCCGGACGCCGCGTCGCTGTTCGACGCCGACGCCGACCTCGTCGCCTGGCTCGACAGCGCGCGGGAGCTGCTGGCCGGCTACTTCCAGCTCGAGGACCCCACCCGGCTCGAGCCCGCCGAGCGCGAGCAGCTGGTGGAGGTGGTCCTGCCGGGCGGCCTGCGCCTGCGCGGCATCGTGGACCGGCTCGACCGGGCGCCCTCGGGTGACCTGCGGGTCGTCGACTACAAGACCGGGCGCTCGCCGGGCGAGATGTTCGAGGGCAAGGCGCTGTTCCAGATGAAGTTCTACGCGCTGGTCCTGTGGCGCACCACGGGCGTGGTCCCGCGGCTGCTCCAGCTGATGTACCTCGGCGACCGCGAGGTGCTGCGCTACTCCCCCGACGAGCACGACCTGCTGGCCACCGAGCGCAAGCTGCTCGCGCTGTGGGAGGCCATCGAGAAGGCCACGCAGCTGCGGGACTTCCAGCCGCGCAAGAGCAAGCTCTGCGACTGGTGCGACCACCAGGCGCTGTGCCCGAGCTTCGGCGGCACGCCGCCGCCGTTCCCGGACGTGGTGCCCGGTCCTGACGTGCCGCTGCCGCACCAGCGGGCTGCGGTGCTGGCCGCACAAGGTCCCGACGCAGGGCAACGTTGAAGCTGGGCTCCGGCTGGCCGACAGCTGGCATGGCAGGGTGGTTCGATGCCCGGTTACCGCCACGTCATCCTGTTCAAGCTCTACCAGGACACGGATGTCGACGAGGTCCTGCGGCAGCTGAGGTCGCTAGCTCACCAGCCTGGCGTACTGGAGTGGCGCGTAGAGCGCTCCGCCGACGAGCGCAAGGGGGTCGTCGTCATCCAGAACTCGTTGTTCACGTCTAAGGCAGCTCTGGACGCCTTCCGTGTCGCGCCTGAGCACGTCCAGGTCGCCGAGTTCCTGTCACGGAGCGCCGACTGGCTCGTGGCTGACCACGACGAGTAGCCAGGCGCTGCCTGACGTCCGACCCTGCGGTGCCGGCTGGCCGGGTTCCGCCTGTCGA
>JAOPWK010000121.1 GCA_025965735.1 Frankiales bacterium | reverse complement strand
GCCCGCGGCTGCGGCTCGCCCTTCGGGACGACGGTGAGCAGCGCGCGGCGGCGCGGCGGGTGACCGGGGTGCCCTCGCGGGAGCGCGAGGCCGTCGCGCGCGGGGTCGGGCGGTTCTGGCGGGGGGGCTGGGTCACCCGTCCTCCGTCGTCTCTTCTTCGGTGCTGGTCTCGTCGGTGCTGGTCTCGTCGGTGCTGGTCTCCTCGGCCACCGGCTCCGGGGCGTCCTGCGCCTGCGGCGCCGGCACGAGCTCCGGGGCCTGCGCCGGCTCGGCGGACCCGAGCACCGCCCCGTCCGGCAGGCGAAGGAACGCCGGCGGGCCGGCCTGCACCATGCCCATGGCCGAGGCCTTCTCGGCGAGCGCCGACGGCGAGCGCAGCGACTCGACCTCGCGGGTGAGGAACTGCTCGGTGTCGGCGAGCTTGCGGCCCTCGACCTGGAGGGCGTGCAGCTTGAAGGCGTCCTTGGCCAGGACGGTGTTGAGGACGAGCAGGCCGATCAGCCCGGTGACCATGAGCGCGACGATCGCGAAGGCGAAGGGCGCCCGCGGCTGCGGCTCGCCCTTCGGGACGACGGTGAGCAGCGCGCGGCGGCGCGGCAGCGCGGGGGCGACGGCCGGTGCGGAGGCGGAGCGGGCGACGAAGCCGGCGGCGACGGTCATGCTGCGACCCGCACCTTCTCGGCCGCGCGGAGGCGTACGGACGCAGCGCGCGGGTTGGCGGCGACCTCGTCCGCGGGCGCCTTGCCGGCTCCCTGGACGAGCAGCCGCAGCTCCGGCACGGCTCCCTCGGGCACGAACGGCAGGTCCACCGGGACGGTGGACGCCGAGCGTGCGACGAGCTCCGACTTCACGATCTTGTCCTCGAGCGACTGGTAGGAGAGGACGACCAGGCGGCCGCCCACGCACAGGGTGTCGAGTGCGGCCGGAATCGCCCGTCGCAACACGCCGAGTTCGTCGTTCACTTCAATCCTCAAGGCCTGAAAGGTGCGTTTTGCGGGGTGGCCGCCGGTACGGCGTGTCGCCGCGGGGATGGAGGTGCGCACGAGCTCGGCCAGCCGGGCGGTGCTGGTGAACGGCTCGCGGGCCCGCTCCCGCACGATCGCGTCGGCGATGCGGGAGGCGAAGCGTTCCTCGCCGTACTCCTTGAGCACCTTCGCCAGGGCCTTGCCGTCGTAGGTGTTGACCACCTCGGCGGCTGTCGTCCCGCGGGTCGGGTCCATGCGCATGTCCAGCGGGGCGTCCTGCGCGTAGGCGAAGCCGCGGTCGGCCTCGTCCAGTTGCAGCGAGCTGACCCCGAGGTCGAACAGCACCCCGTGCACGCAGTCCAGCCCGAGGTCGCCGAGCACCTCGGGCAGCTCGTCGTACACCGCGTGGACCAGCGTGGTGCGCCCCTCGTAAGGCGCCAGGCGCTCGCCGCTGCGCCGCAGCGCCTCGGGGTCGCGGTCCAGGCCCACGAGGCGGCACTCCGGCGCGGCCTGCAGCAGCGCCTCGGCGTGGCCGCCCATCCCGAGCGTGCAGTCGACGACCACGGCGCCCGGCGCGGCGAGCGCGGGGGCCAGCAGGCCGATGCAGCGCTCGAGCAGGACCGGGACGTGGGCCGGCTCGGGGGCCGTCACCGTCAGGCCAGTGCGCTGAGCGCGGCCTGGGCGACGGTGGTGAGGCCGACGGTGACGCCGAGGGCGAAGCCGAGCAGCATGAGGCTCTCGCGGAGCTCGGCGCCGAGGCCGGGCGCGGGCGGTGACGTCGGAGTCGGGGGCGCGTCGGTGCGCGTGCTGGTGTCCATCTCGACCTCTTCTACGGGGAAGCCGCCCGGGCTCGCGGACCTCGGGCGGTCGTGCTGGGTGGTGCTGACGTGGCAGGCGGGACGAGCGGTCGTGCAGCCCTCCCGCCAGGTCCCCGCCCGCTCGCCCCGCCTGGCGCCGGGGAAGGTGCGCCAGGTGAGGGAGCGGGAGGAGACCTCGTGGGAGGGAGGAGCGGTCGCTAGCTGGTGAGCGCGACCTCCTCCTGCTCGGCGAAGGCCTGCTCCTGGTCCGCCTCGTAGGTGCGCCAGGTCTCGGCGTCCCAGATCTCCAGGTGGGTGTTCGCGCCGATGACGACGCAGTCCCGCTGCAGGCCCGCGTAGCTGCGCAGGCCGGCCGGCAGGGTGACGCGCCCGGTCTTGTCCGGGACCTCGTCGAAGGCGCTGGCGAAGAAGATGCGGCGGTAGTCGCGCGCCGCCTTGGTGGTGGGCTCGTCCTGGGCAGCAGCCTTGGCGGCGAAGGCGTCGGCGGTGAACACGAACAGGCAGCGCTCCTGCCCCTTGGTGATCACCACGCCTCCTGACAGCTGGTCCCGGAACTTGGCCGGCAGGATCAGCCGGCCCTTGTCGTCGAGACGCGGGGTGTGGGTGCCGAGGAACACGGCCCCCTCCTCCGGTCTGGTGCGGCTCGAGGAGCCGGTGCTCCTCGATCCCCCACGCTACTCCACTTTCCCCCATCGTCAACGCTCCACGCGTCCTTGAGCACTCGCATGCTCCACATCTGCGCAGGTCAGCGGCCGTGTCGCGCGGTGGGGCGGATCCGGCCCGCCCGCACCCGGTGATCCACAGAAGATCTGGTCCCGTACGGCCGGCTGCGCGGCCCTGAGGGGACCGAAGCTTCTGTGGATCACGAGGGTGGGGCGGGGTGGGGGTGCTGGGTGGGTGCCGACTGGGTGCTGGGTGAGTGCTGGGTGAGTGCTGGGTGGGTGCAGGCCGCAGCGGCGCGGAACCTGCGGCGGCGCCCGCTCGTCGGACCGGGAAGGGCGCTGCGCCTGCCGTCGTTGTGCTGCCCGGCAATTCGCGCGCTCGGCCGACCACCGTGCCGGACCCGGCCTCCGGTGACAGACTCCGCTCCCGGATCCGGATCGCTCAGGAGGACCCCAGGTGGTACGCCGCACGCGCTCGGCCCCCGCAGGACTGGACGTGCTCCAGGAGTCGGCCGGCCGCATCCGCGACAACATCGAGCAGGTCATCGAGGGCAAGACCGAGGTCGTCGACCTGGCCCTGGTCGTCCTGCTCGCCGAGGGCCACCTGCTGGTCGAGGACGTCCCCGGCGTCGGCAAGACGATGCTCGCAAAGGCGCTGGCCCGCTCCATCGACTGCTCCGTGCGGCGCATCCAGTTCACGCCGGACCTGCTGCCGAGCGACGTCACCGGCGTGTCGATCTACAACCAGGACACCCGCGACTTCGAGTTCAAGCCCGGCGCGGTGTTCGCGAACCTCGTGGTCGGCGACGAGATCAACCGGGCCAGCCCCAAGACCCAGTCGGCGCTGCTGGAGGCCATGGAGGAGCGGCAGGTCTCCGTCGACGGCGTGACCTACGTCCTGGAGACGCCGTTCATGGTCATCGCGACCCAGAACCCCATCGAGATGGAGGGCACCTACCCGCTGCCCGAGGCCCAGCGCGACCGCTTCACCGCGCGCGCCTCGATCGGCTACCCCTCCCCCGCCGCCGAGTTCGACATGCTCGAGAGCCACGGCGCCACCGAGCCGATCGACGACCTGGAGCCCGTCGCGGACGCGCTCGAGGTCCGCAAGCTCATCGAGGTCGTGCGCAGCGTCCACCTGTCCGACGAGGTCAAGCAGTACGTCGTCGACCTGGTCGGCGCGACCCGCTCCTCGCCGGACCTCCGCCTGGGAGCCTCACCCCGCGCCGGGCTGCAGCTCGTACGCGCCTCCCGCGCCCGCGCCGCCCTGGACGGACGCGACTACGTGCTGCCGGACGACGTGCAGGACCTCGCGATCGCCGTCCTGGCCCACCGCCTGCTGCCCACCGCCGAGGCGCAGGTGTCCCGCCGCTCACCCGAGGCCGTCGTGGCCGACCTCGTCGAGCGCACCGCCCTGCCCGCCGAGCAAGCGGCAGCCCGACGCCGGTGAGCGGAGCATGCGGGCGGTGCCCCGCGACGCAGGAGCGGGTGCGCCGGCTGCTTGTGGAGCGAACACGGGTGTCGCAGTGAGCGGGCTCCGCGCCTCGCTGTCGGGACTGACCACGCGCGGCCGGTGCCTGCTGGCATCCGGCATCGCGCTGGTGCTCTGCTCGCTGGTGCTCGGTCAGCGGGACCTGCTGCGCGCCGCCGTCTTCCTCGTCGCCCTGCCCGTGGCTGCCGCCTGGCTGGTGTCGCGCACGCGCTACCGGCTGGCCTGCCACCGTTCGCTGGACCCGCCGCGGGTCGAGGCCGGCCGGTCCGCCACGGTCCGCATCTCGCTGGACAACGTGTCGCGCCTGCCCAGCGGCGTGCTGCTCATGGAGGACGCGCTGCCGTACTCCCTCGGCGGCCGCCCGCGCTTCGTCCTGGACAAGATCGAGCCGCGCGGGGTGCGCGAGGTCAGCTACCCGATCAGCTCCGACGTGCGAGGGCGCTTCCCCGTCGGGCCGCTGTCGGTGCGCCTGACCGACCCGTTCGGGCTGTGCGAGCTGACCCGATCCTTCGCCACGACCGACGAGCTCGTCGTCACGCCGGTCATCAGCCAGCTCCCGCCGGTGCGACTGGGCGGCGACTGGGCCGGCGGCGGCGAGGCCGCCTCCCGTTCGGTCTCCACCAGCGGCACCGACGACGCGGCCACCCGCGAGTACCGCCACGGCGACGACCTGCGCAAGGTGCACTGGCGCTCCACCGCCCGCGTCGGCGAGCTGATGGTGCGGCGCGAGGAGCAGCCCTTCCAGAGCCGCGCCACCCTCCTGCTGGACGGCCGTGCGGCCGCCCACCGCGGCGACGGCCCCGCCTCCTCCTTCGAATGGTCGGTCAGCGCCATCGCGTCGGTCGGCGTCGCGCTGTCCCGCGCCGGTTTCGCGCTGTCCCTGCTGCGCGACTCCGGTGAGGAGCTGTCGCCGATGGGCCTGCCGCTCACCGAGGGCCTGCTGCTGGACGCGCTCGCCACGGTGCCGGCCACCCGCGCCGGCAGCATCGATGGCGCTGTCGAGCGGCTCCGTGGCGGCGGCATGGGCGGCGTGCTGGTGGCCGTGCTGGGCGCGCTGGACCTGCAGGACGCAGAGCAGCTGTCCCGGCTGCGCACCGGCAACAACGTCTGCGTCGGCGTCGTCCTGGACGCCGACAGCTGGGCGCCGGTCAGCCCCCGCGCCCGCGCCGCCGCCGTCCAGCAGCACGAGCAGGTCGTCACGCTGCTGCGGGCCACCGGCTGGCGCGTCCTGCCGGTCGCGCACGGCACCACCCTCGCCTCCCTCTGGCCGCTCGCCGGCGGCCGCCTGTCCGCCACTGCTTCAGGAAGTCCCGCATGAGCACCCGTGACCGCCTGACCGTCGCCGCAGCGCTCGCCGTGGCCCTGGCCAGCGCCGCCCTCGTCCCCGTCTTCGAGGGCTTCGGCTGGCTGCTGCGCGTGCTGCTGGCGATCGCCGTGGTGGCGGGCGCCTCCGCACTGGCGCGGCGGGCCGGGCTGCCGCGCGTGCTCGAGCCGGTCGCCGGCCTGCTGGGCCTCGGCCTCTACACGGGCTTCGTGTTCGCCCGGTCGACGCTCTCGTTCGGCGTCGTCCCCGGCGCCGAGACCGTGCGCTCGCTGGGCAGGACGATCGGGCTGGGCCTGCTGGACGTGGAGGAGCTGGCCCCGCCGGTGCCCGCCAACGCCGGCCTCGTGCTGCTGGCCGTGCTCGGCGTCGGAGCGATCGCCGTGCTGGTCGACCTGCTGGCCGTCACCTGCCGCCAGGCCGCTGTCGCCGGGCTGCCGCTGCTGCTCCTGTTCGCCATGCCGGCCGCCGTCCTGCCGGGCGGGCTCGGCTGGTGGCCGTTCGCGCTGGGAGCCGCCGGCTGGCTCGGCCTGCTGCTCGCCGACGGCAGCGACGCCGTGTCGCGCTGGGGCACGCCGCTG
>JAOPWK010000084.1 GCA_025965735.1 Frankiales bacterium | reverse complement strand
GCGAGCTGGTCCTCGTGCTTCGCCCAGCCCATCTTGAAGCGGGAGACGCCGTCGTTGAGGAGCCCGTTGAAGTCGTAGCGTGCCACACCGCGGGCCTTCATCTCGGAGATCGCGAACCACTTCAGCGCGTAGTTGGCACGCAGCCGCTCGCCCTCGTCGGTCATGCCGCCGTAGAGCTCGAAGCTCGTGGTGTCCGTCGTGGAGATCCAGAGGAAGGCGACGACGTCGTCCCCCCGGAACGCTGCATATACGGGTGAGGCCTCACCCAGGTTGTCGAAGATGTCCAGGTAGTAGGAGTCCTCGTGGATCCCGAAGCCGGCCCGCTCCGCCGTCAGCCGGTAGACGTCGAGGCACGCGCTGATCTCGCTGCGCACCACACGACGGATGTCCAGCCCCTCACGACCGGACTTGCGGATGTACTGCCGGTGCTTCTTCGACATCCCGGCCAGGAGGTCGTCCTCGGAGCGGGCGAGGTCGAGGATGAGCGTCCGGCCGATCAGGATGGTGTTCCGGCTCTGGGTCCAGCCGGCGGCGGGAAGGGCGCGCACGGCGTCGCTGTCCGCGTTCCAGTCCGGTTCGATGGACAGCGCGACCGAATGGTGGGCCGCGCGGACGTAGCCCGCGATGGCTTCGAGGACCTCGACACCGCGGCCCTCGGCCGTCTGGGGTCCGCGCGGGATATAGGCGAGGTTCCGCAGCGGGACCGGCAGGGCCTTCAGGACCAGCTGCGCCGCTCCGATGACCACGCCGTCCTCGGCGACGAGGACGCGGTCGGCGCTCCAGCCGTGTGCGGCTTTCGTCTGACCCCAGCCCCACAGCTGCTGGGGGTGGCCTCCCAGCTGGTTGACGGTGGTGTCCCAGAGGGCGCGATCGAGGCAGGGCGACACGGAAAGACTCATCCGACCAGCCTATAGGGGCGCGCCGGTACCGCCTTCCGGCGGAGGGTGCGCGCCCCGGCGCGGCTACCTGATGCGTGCGTAGGTCTCCCACTTGTGGGCCTGGTGCTCGCCGTCGACGACACGGATGGTGCCGGACTTCGAACGCATGACCATGGACTGGGTGAGGACCTTGTCCTTGCTGTAGCGGACGGCGCGCAGCAGGTCACCGTCCGTGATGCCCGTCGCCGCGAAGTAGCAGTTGTCGCTCGTGACGAGGTCGTTGGTGGAGAGCACGCGGTCGAGGTCGTGGCCGGCGTCGATCGCCTTCTGCTTCTCCTCGTCGCTGGTGGGCCAGAGCCGTCCCTGGATGACACCGCCGAGGGACTTGATGGCGCACGCCGCGACGATGCCCTCGGGTGTTCCGCCGATGCCCATGAGGGCGTCGACGTCGGTGCCCTCGCGGGCTGCGGCGATGGCGCCTGCGACGTCGCCGTCCATGAGGAACTTCGTGCGGGCACCCGCGGCGCGGATCTCCTCCACGAGCGGCTTGTGCCGGTCACGGTCCAGGATCATGACGTTGAGCTGGCTGACCTTCTTGTTGGTCGCCTTGGCGATGAGGTGGAGGTTCTGCTTCACGGGCAGGCGCAGGTCCACCATGTCGGCGGCCTCGGGGCCCGTGACGAGCTTCTCCATGTAGAAGACGGCCGAGGGGTCGAACATGGAGCCGCGCTCGGCGACCGCGAGGACCGCGAGGGCGTTGTTGATGCCCAGGGCGGTCAGCCGGGTCCCGTCGATCGGGTCGACGGCGACGTCACACTCGGGTCCGCTGCCGTCCCCGACGCGTTCGCCGTTGAACAGCATGGGCGCCTCGTCCTTCTCGCCCTCGCCGATGACCACGACGCCGTTCATCGAGACGGTGCCGATGAGCTGGCGCATCGCGTCGACGGCCGCGCCGTCGCCGCCGTTCTTGTCGCCGCGGCCCACCCAGCGACCGGCCGCCATGGCGGCCGCCTCCGTCACCCGCACCAGCTCCATGGCGAGGTTGCGGTCGGGGGTCTCAGCCGTTCCCGGCTGGAGGTCGTCGCTCATGGCCGCACCCTATCGGCGCTGCGGCCACCTCTCCACGGCCACGGTGGCAGAGTGAGCTCTGTGCGCCGCGACTACGACCCCGCCGAGCTCGGCGGGGGCATCTACCCGCTGCTGAACAGCGTCGTCGTGCCGCGCCCGATCGCCTGGGTCTCCACCCGTTCCGCCGACGGCGTCGACAACCTCGCGCCGCACTCCTTCTTCACCATCAGCTCGGTGACTCCGCCGGTCGTGCAGTTCACGAGCGTCGGCGCGAAGGACTCGCTGCGCAACGCGGTCGCGACGGGTGAGTTCGTCGTCTGCCTGTCTCCGGAGCAGCTCGTCGAGCAGGTCAACGCGACGGCCACCGACTTCCCGCCCCACGTCAGCGAGTTCGACGCGGTCGGCCTGGAGCGGGAGCCGAGCCGGCTGGTCGCGCCGCCACGCGTCGCGGCCTCGCCGGTGGCGATCGAGTGCCGCCTGGCCGGTACCAGGGACTTCGGTGGCGGCTCGACCGTCGTCTTCGGCGAGGTCGTCTGGGTGGCCGTCGACGAGCGGGTCCTGCGCGAGGACCGCCCGGCGATCGACCTGCTCAAGCCGATGGCCCGGCTCGGCGCGAACGAGTGGAGCACCATCGGCGAGGTCAGCGACCGTCGCCGCGTCCCGTACGCCGAGCTGCAGGCGCAGGCGTGACCACTCCCCAGCACGTCGCTCGCTGGCGCTCACGACGCGCCGGGGATCCCTCGTGACGTCCACCCTCCCGGCGGCCGGCCGCGCCGCCACCACCCGCGGGGCCCTGCTGACCGCGGCCCGGGAGGTCTTCTGCGCGTCCGGCTTCGCGGAGGCGTCGATCGCCGAGGTGGTCGCCGGTGCGGGCGCCAGCGTCGGCAGCCTCTACCACCACTTCGGCGGCAAGGCCGAGCTCTACCTCGCGCTGTTCGAGGACTACCAGCAGCGCCAGGAGGCGCGTGCGGTGGCGGCGGTGCGGACCGCGGTGGCCGAGGGCGAGAACGACCCGGTGGCGCTGTTCGTCTCCGGCTCGCGGGCCTACCTCGACGGCTGCTGGACCGAGCGCGACCTCGCCCGGCTGTTCCTCGCCGGCGGTGGACCTCCCGGCTTCGAGCTCGTCGCGCGCCGGCGCTACCGCGAGTGGACGCGTCGCAACGCGACCCTGCTGAGCTCGGGGCCGGACGACGCCGAGCCGTGGGGTGACGCGCTGGTGCTGGTGCTGACGACGGTCGTGAGCGAGGCCGGGCACGAGGTCGCGGTGTGCGAGGACGAGCAGGCCGCGACGCGACTGGCCGGGGACGTGCTGGAGCTGATCGGCCGCATCGGGCGCCCGCGGGGAGAGGTGTCACCGGCATGAGCCTGTTCGACGACGAGCCGGTCAAGCCGGTCCGCAGCGGCGCGGACTGGGAGAACCACCGCCGGCACCGCGCCCCGCAGAGCGGCCCGCCGCAGGACGAGGTGGGGGTGCTCGCGCTCTCCTCCTTCCTGCTGGCCCGCACCTCCGAGGTCGTCGTCGCGGTCCGCGGGATCACGGCGTACTCCGACGGGCTGCACCTCACCGTCGTCGTGCTGTTCGCCGACGAGCAGAAGTCCGAGGACCTGGCGTACTCGATGAACAACTTCAGCCGCAGCCCCGGGCGCTTCCGCTTCGGCTGCGTCTACGCGGACGGCCGGGCGGCGACGAGCGGCACCCGCGACGCGCCGACGGTGGAGAACGCCTCCGACGGGCCGGCCCTCGTCCTGCTCGGCTCCGGGAGCATCGGCCTGCTGTGGAGCGGTGACTACTGGCTGCACCCCCTGCCGCCCGCCGGCCCGCTGGTGCTGGGCTGCCGCTGGCCGGACCGGGGCATCCCCGAGACGCTGGTGGAGATCGACCCGGCGCCTCTGCTGTCGGCCGCGGCCACCTCCGCCCCGGTGTGGGGCGCGCCCACGGGGAAGGTCCGCCTCTAGTGCACGAGGACCTGCTCGACCGGCGCGCCGACTACCCGGTCCTGTCGCGCAGGACCTACCTGGCCAGCCACACGCTCGGCGCGATGCACCGCCGCACCCCCGAGCGGCTCGCCGAGTTCACCGATCTCTGGGCCGAGCGCGGGGTCGTGTCGTGGGAGACGTGGGCGCCGGAGGTGGAGCGCGTCGCGGACCTGGTCGGCTCCCTCGTCGGCGCCCCGCCGGGCACCACGGTGATGCGGCAGAACGTGGCGGACCTGCTCGGCGACCTGCTCGCCTGCTTCGACTGGCGTGCCACCCGCAACCGCGTCGTCACCAGCGCTCTGGAGTGGCCGGGCAGCCTGCACACGTGGTCGCAGATCGGGCGCCTCGGTGGCGAAGCGGTGGTCGTACCAGGCGAGCCGGACGGCATCAGCTTCGACGTGCAGCGCATGGTCGACGCCATCGACGACCGCACGCTGCTGGTGGAGTGCAGCCACGTGCTGTTCCGCACCTCGACGATCGTGGACCTGGCGCCGATCGTCGAGAAGGCCCACAGCGTGGGCGCTCTCGTCGTCGTCGACGGCTACCAGGCGGCCGGCACGCTGCCGGTGGACGTGCGCGCGCTCGGCGCCGACGTCTACCTCGGCGGCTCCGTGAAGTACCTGTCCGGCGGGCCTGGCAACGGCTGGATGCACGTCGCGCCCGAGGTCGTCGACCGGCTCGAGCCGGTGACAGCCGGGTGGTTCGGCCAGGCGCAGCCCTTCGCCTTCGACCCCGAGAACGCCTACGGGCCGGGCATCAAGCGCTTCGCCGGCGGCACGCCCGGCGTTCCCGCGGCATACGCCGCCGAGCCGGCCTACGCCGCCCTGGCCGACATCGGGATGGACCGCGTGCGCGAGCGCTCGACGTCCCTGACGCAGCCGCTGCTCGAGGCCGCCCTCGAACGCGGCTGGACGGTGCGCTCCCCGCACGACCCGGCGCAGCGCGGCGGCCACGTCACCATCGACCCGGGCGACAGCACCCGGGTGCACGACGCCCTGATCGCCCGCGGCACCGTCGTGGACCACCGTCCCGGGGTGGGCATCCGGGTCTCGCCGCACTTCTACAACACCCTCGACGAGGCGCTCGGCGTCCTGGACCAGATGGCCGAGGTGCTGGCCGAGGGCTGACCCGCGACAATGATCGGGTGAGCACGCAGGTCCCGCAGTCAACGCCGAAGAAGAAGCGCGGTCGCGAGACCGCCCGGGACATGATCCTGTCGCTCGGTCTCGTGTTCGCGGCCGTCGTGCCGGTCTGGTACTTCGCGCAGGCGCCGGACAGCGACGAGCAGGAGCTGCGCGAGGTCGACCCCGCCGGATCCATCGACGCCTTCGCCGCCGACCAGCCGGGGGTGCCCGTACCCCGCGCGCTGCCGGACGCCTGGCGGGCGACCTCTGCGACGTACGGCGGCGGTGACCGCTCGCTGCGGGTCGGCTGGGTGACGCCGACGACGCAGTACGCGGAGTACAGCGCCAGCAACGACGAGCGCGAGGAGTTCCTCGACGCCACGGTCGGCGAGGAGGTCGAGCAGCTCGCGTCGCTGACCGTCGACGGCGAGGAGTGGGAGCAGCTGCGCGACCCGGACGGCTCGCTGTCGCTGACCCGCACCTACGGCACGACGACGGTCGTCCTCGGGACCAAGCGGGCGACCGCGCCGCTGGCCGAGCTAGAGGTCCTGCTGCGGTCCCTGCGCGGCTAACGCGGCGTCCAGGCGGGCCTTCGCGCCGTCGAGCCAGGACTGGCAGAGCTTCGCCAGCTCCTCCCCGCGCTCCCACAGCGCCAGGGACTGCTCGAGCGTGGCGCCGCCCTGCTCGAGCTGCCGGACGACGTCGGCCAGCTCCTCGCGCGCCTGCTCGTAGCTCGGCCTGGAAGGATCCGTCACGTGGGAGACCTTAGGCGCGCGACCGTCGCGGACGCCGCGGAGCTGACGCGGCTGCGCGCCCACATGGTGGCCGCCATGGGCGGCGACCCGAGCATCGCCGGGTGGGCGGAGGCCTGCCAGGTCGCCTTCGCGCGGCGGCTGGCCGAGCCGGACCGCTTCGCCGCCTGGCTGGTCGAGGTGGACGGGACGCCGGTCAGCGGCGGCGTCGGCTGGCTGGAGGAGCACCTGCCGTCGCCCGGCTGCTTCGACGGCCGGCGCGGGCACGTGGCCTCGATGAGCACCGACCCGGCGCACCGCCGCCAGGGGTACGGGCGGCAGGTGCTCGTCGCGCTGATGGGGTGGTTCGCCTCGCTCGACGTGCCGCGGGTGGACCTGCGCGCGACGCAGGACGGGCGACGGCTGTACGAGGAGCTGGGCTTCCGCGAGCTGGGCGGCGCCACGATGGCGTGGACCGCCTCGCCGGAAGCGGTACCGGGCCTGGGGTTCGCAGCTACTCCGCGGTGACGAAGAGGACGCCGCTGGCCAGCCGTACCTGCAGGTCGGTGCCCGGAGGCACCGCGTCGGCGTCCCGCACGACCGCGCCCTCCTCGTCCTGCACCACGGCGTAGCCGCGGTCCAGGGTGGCCTGCGGGGACAGCGCCACCACACGGGCGAGCACGTGGTCCAGGTCGGACTGCGCGCGCTCGAGCTGGGCTCCGGTGCAGCGACGTGCCCGCTCCCGCAGCGCGTCCACGTCGTGCCGCCGCGCCTCGACCAGCGATGTCGGGTCGGCCAGCGCGGGACGGCTGCGTACGGCGTCCAGCCGTGCCCGCTCGGTCGAGACGAGCTGCGTGACGACGCGGCGGCACCGGTCGCGGGCCTGCCGCACCCGCTGCCCCTCCTCCTGCACGTCGGGCACCACGCGCTTGCCGGCGTCGGTCGGGGTCGAGCAGCGGACGTCGGCGACCAGGTCGAGCAGCGGGCTGTCCGGCTCGTGGCCGATCGCGCTGACGACGGGGGTGCGGCAGCGGGCGACGGCGCGGCACAGCGCCTCGTCGCTGAAGGGCAGCAGGTCCTCGACGCTGCCGCCGCCGCGCGCGATGACGATGACGTCGACCTCGGGGCTGGCGTCCAGCGCCTGCAGCGCCCCGATGACCTGCTCCACCGCCAGGTGCCCCTGGACCGCGACCTCGCGCACGTCGAAGTCGACGGCAGGCCACCGGCGGCGGGCGTTCTCCAGGACGTCGCGCTCGGCGGCGCTGGCGCGCCCGGTGATGAGGCCGACGCGGCGCGGCAGGAACGGCAGCGGCTTCTTCAGGTGCGGCGCGAACAGCCCCTCCTGGCCGAGCAGCACCTTGAGCCGCTCGAGCCGGGCCAGCAGCTCCCCGACGCCGACCTGGCGGATCTCGATCGCCTTGAGCGAGAGGGTCCCGCGGCCCGCGTAGAACTCCGGCTTGCCGTGGATGACGACCCGGGTGCCCTCGGTGAGCGGCGGGACCACCGCCTCGCAGACGCCGCGCGCGCAGGTCACGGACAGGCTCATGTCGGCCACCGGGTCGCGCAGCGTGAGGTAGACGGTGCCGGGGCGCTTGGACACCTGGGTGACCTGGCCCTCGACCCAGACGCGGCCGAGCTTGTCGATCCACTCGACGAGGGAGCGGGCGACCGTCCGCACCGGTAGCGGCTGCTCCGCGCTGTTGGCCAGACCCACGCCGGGGAGCCTAGGCGCGGCGCCTGCTCGCAGCAGAAGGCCGCCCCGCGGGTGCGGGACGGCCTTCTGCTGTTAGAACTAGCTGTTCGGGTTGTTCGGGTTGGTGCTGCCCGAGCCGGAGCCGCGCGGCTGGCCGGGGTTGGTCGGGTCGCCCTGCGAGGTGGGGTTCTGCTTCGGGCCACCCGTCGTCGGGTTCACGGGCGAGCCGGTGCGGGACGCCGTGGGCTTGTCGGGCGCGTCCGCCGCCTCGGCAGGGCTGCTGCCGGACAGCGGGGCAGTCGGGTCGTTGGCCAGCTTCGCGATCCGGTTGTCGAGCATGGTGATGATCGGGAGCCGGTCCGCGTGCGCCTTCTCGTAGTCGCGGATCTGGATGAGCTGCGGCAGGTCCAGGCTGCGCATGCGTCCGCGCAGCGACCCGAGCGTCAGGTGGTCGTAGTCGGGCAGCGGCAGCTGGTCGTGCTCGAGCACCACGCCGCCGACGCGGGAGCTGACCTGCTCGACCGCCTGCACGACCTCGGGGGAGGCCGCGGTGTCCACGCGGGTGTCGTCGGGCTGCGTCGCCTTGGGAGTGGCCTTGCCCTTCGCCGCCTGCGCGGGGTTCTTGCGCGCCCGCTCGACCTGCGCCGGGTCGACACCCGCGGCGGCGGCCTTCTCCGCCGCCTCGGCCGCGGCCTGCTCGGCGCGCTGCGCCGCCTCGGCCACATGGCGCTCGGCCTCGGCGACGGCCTTGGCGGCGGCCTCGGGGTCGACGGCCCTCTTCGGCTTCGGCTTGCTGGCCTTGGCCGGGGTCTTCGCCGTACCGGTGTCGGCCGCGGCGCCCATCTTGTCCGCCGCCTGGTCGGCCGTGCCTGCGCCGTCGCTGGTGCCAGCCACGCCCTGCGCGGCGTCCTCGACCGCGCCCGCTGCGCTGGACAGGCCGTTGCCGACGGTGCGGGTGGCGGTGCCGGTCGCCTTGCGGGCGCGGGTCGTGGCGCTGCGGGTGATGCTCGTGACGGCCTCGCCGGCGTCCTCGAGCGCGTCCTCGACACGGTCGTACGGCCCGGCCAGCGGGGTGCCCTGCAGCGCGTCCTCGACCCGGTCCTCGATCTCGTCGAAGGAGGTGCCGCGCAGCCGCGCGATCAGGCGCTCGCCGCGCTCGGCCAGGTCGTCGTAGCCCTGGCGGGCAGCCCCGATGCCGGTCAGCGCGTGGCTGACGGCGAACACGGGGAGCTGCACAGCCTTGCCCGGCAGGCGGCGGACCCCGCCCAGGACGGTCGGCACGAGCCCGAGAGCGGCGGCGACGGGGCGGGAGACGGGGCTGGGCATGGACGAGTCCTTCGGGTCGGGAGGGTTCAGACGGCTCGCCGTCTGCCTGCCCGCGGCTCTGCCTCGTACACGTCCGGACAGGAAGATCACCGGGCGGGTGGGCGTTGCGGACGTAGCATGGGAGCCATGACGGAGACTGCGGCACGCCCGTCGAAGCGGGTCCTGGTGGCCAAGCCGCGGGGGTACTGCGCCGGTGTCGACCGCGCTGTGCTGACCGTGGAGAAGGCGCTCGAGGCGTACGGCGCTCCGGTCTACGTGCGCAAGCAGATCGTGCACAACGCCCACGTGGTGCGCACGCTCGAGGCGCAGGGCGCCGTCTTCGTGGACGAGACAGAGGAGGTGCCGGAGGGCGCGACCGTGGTCTTCTCCGCGCACGGCGTCGCTCCCACGGTGCACGCCGAGGCCAGGGCCCGTCAGCTCAAGACGATCGACGCGACCTGCCCGCTGGTCACCAAGGTGCACCTCGAGGCCAAGCGCTTCGCCAAGGACGACCTCGACATCGTGCTCATCGGGCACGAGGGGCACGAGGAGGTCGTCGGGACGACCGGCCAGGCGCCCGAGCACATCCACCTCGTCGACGGCGTCGAGGAGGCCGCGCAGGTCGAGGTGCGGGACCCGAGCAAGGTGGCCTACCTCTCGCAGACCACCCTGTCGGTGGACGAGACGAACGTGACCGTCGACGCGCTGCGCAAGCGGTTCCCGCTGCTGCAGGGGCCGCCGTCGGCCGACATCTGCTACGCCACGCAGAACCGCCAGGTAGCGGTGAAGGAGATCGCGCAGGCCTCCGACCTGCTGCTGGTCGTCGGCTCGCGCAACAGCTCCAACTCGGTGCGCCTGGTCGAGGTGGCCCTCGACGCCGGCTCCCGCGCCTCCTACCTCGTCGACGACGCCTCCGAGATCGACGAGGCGTGGCTCGAGGGCGTGACCACGGTCGGGCTGACCAGCGGCGCCTCGGTGCCGGAGAGCCTGGTGCAGGACGTCATGGCGTGGCTGGCCGCCCGCGGCTACGGCGACGTCGAGGAGGTCGAGTCGGCGCAGGAGCACCTGCTGTTCGCGCTTCCCCCCGAGCTGCGCCGGGACCTGCGCGCGGCCGGCATCCCCGAGTCCTGACTCAGCGGCGGCCGGCGCTCCAGCGCACGACCGCCACCACCAGCGCGGCCAGCGTGCCGGCGGCGAGCACCGGCGCACCGAGCACGAGCGCGTTCGCCAGCTCGAGCGCCTGCTGGGTCAGGAACGACCCCGAGCCCATGGTCCGCTCGACCGCGCCGCCGAGCAGGGCGAGCACGACGTAGACCAGCGGCGGCATGACGACCGTCGCGACGAGGTCCTCGCGGTGCACCAGCAGGGCGGCGAGCAGGCAGCCGGCCACGAAGCTGACGGCGAAGACCTCGCGCAGCCCGGAGCCGGTGACGACGTCGACGGCGCCGCCGAGAAGACCGAGCAGCAGGGCGATCGCGACCGCCCCGGTGGCGGTCAGGCCGCGGCGGTCACCGACCGAGGGCAGCGAGTGCCCCTGCGTCGGGCCCGGTGCGGTCACGGGACCGGACGGTACCCCCGTGGCAGCGGCTGGCACCCGGACCTAGGGTCGTGCGCGTGTCTGGTGACGGCGGGTCCTACGGCGAGGGTGAGCGCGTGTTCGGGCCGCCGCAGGGCAGCTACGACGCGGACTGGGTGGCCAACACCGCCCGCACCGCAGACCCGGGGCTGCCCGAGGAGCTGGCGCGCGAGCTGGCCGTCTACGCCTGGGACCACCTGCGCGCGATCCACGAGCTGGACGCGCCGGAGGTCGCCCGCCGCCTGCTGGCCGACCACCACGCCGCAGGCGCCACCGCCGCCAACGTGGTGGCCAAGGCAGCCGTCGACTTCTGCGCCGCGTACGACGTCCAGCCCTAGGCCGGTCGCTCCAGCAAGGTGAGCTCGGGCGAGACCGGCGGCATGGCCACGGCCTCCAGCGACCGCGGCGCCGGCAGCTCCTCCTGCACCCCGGACAGGTCCGCCATGCGACGCGCGCTCGGCAGCAGGCTGCGCTCGAGCGAGGCGACCGTCCGGTTGTAGTCGGTCACCGCGCTGTTGAGCGTCCGGCCCAGCTTGTCCACGTGCCCGCCCACCGTCCCGAGCCGGTCGTACAGCTCCTTGCCCGCCGTCACCACCGCGCGGGCGTTCTCCGTCAGCTGCTCCTGCTGCCATGCGTGGGCGACGGTGCGCAGCAGGGAGACCAGCGTCGTGGGTGTCGCCAGGTGCACGCGCCTGGCGTACGCATGCTCGAGCAGCGACGGGTCGTGCTCGAGGGCCGGAGCGAGGAAGGCCTCACCCGGCACGAACAGCACGACGAACTCCGGGCTGTCCGGGAGCGCCTGCCAGTAGGCCTTGTCGGCCAGCCGGTCGACGTGGGCGCGCAGGTGCCGTGCGTGAGCGGCCATGCGCGCGGCTGCCTCCTGCTCGTCGTCGCACTCCACGGCCTCGAGGTAGGCGGCCAGCGTCACCTTGGCGTCCACCACGACCGTGCGGCCGCCGGCGAGCCGCACCACGAGGTCCGGCCTCAGCTGCGCTCCGTCGGCGCCGGGGAAGGAGGCCTGCTCGGTGAAGTCGCACCGGTCCACCATCCCGGCGTACTCCACGCACCGGCGCAACTGCACCTCTCCCCAGCGGCCGCGCGCCTGCGGGCGCCGCAGCGCGTCGACCAGCGAGGCCGTCTCCTTGCCGAGCAGCTCGCTCGTACGCCGGACCCCTGCCACCTGCTCGCGCAGCTCGGCCTGCGCCCGGGCGCGCTCGACCTCCAGCCCGCGCAGCTGGGACTCGACCAGGTGCAGCTGCTCGCGCAGCGGCCCGACGAGGTGCTCGACCGCCTGGCGCTGGACGAGCGCCTCCCGGTCGGACTCGTCGCGCAGGGCGCGGGAGGCCATGCCCTCGAAGGAGGAGAGCAGCACCTGCTCGTCGCGGCGGGCCAGCAGGCGGCCGAGGAGAAGGCCTGCAGCAAGACCGAGCAGGAGGGCGAGGGCGACCGTCATGAGGCGCACCTTGGCAGCTGGGTCCGACAGAACGCGCCGGTACCGTCGTACGCCGTGAGCCTCTCCCTCGGCATCGTCGGCCTGCCCAACGTCGGCAAGAGCACGCTGTTCAACGCGCTCACCAAGAACGACGTGCTGGCGGCCAACTACCCGTTCGCCACGATCGAGCCGAACGTCGGCGTCGTGGGCGTGCCGGACGCGCGGCTGCCCAAGCTCGCCGAGGTCTTCAAGAGCGAGAAGACGATCCCCGCGACGGTCGACTTCGTCGACATCGCGGGCATCGTCAAGGGCGCCAGCGAGGGCGAGGGGCTGGGCAACAAGTTCCTCGCGAACATCCGTGACAGCGACGCGATCTGCCAGGTCATCCGGGTGTTCAAGGACGACAACGTGGTGCACGTCGACGGGCGGGTCTCGCCCAAGGACGACATGGACACCATCAACACCGAGCTGATCCTGGCCGACCTGCAGACGGTCGAGAAGGCGATTCCCCGCCTGGAGAAGGAGGCGCGGATCAAGAAGGACGTCGTGCCCCAGCTCGAGGCCGTGCGGCGCGCGCAGGAGGTGCTCGACAGCGGGCAGACCGTCTTCGCCGCAGGCCTGGACCGCGGGCCGCTGCGCGAGCTGCACCTGCTGACCGCCAAGCCCTTCCTCTACGTTTTCAACCTCGACGAGGACGAGCTCACCGATGCCTCGCTGCGCGCCGAGCTGGCGGCGCTGGTGGCGCCGGCCGAGGCGGTGTTCCTGGACGCCAAGGTCGAGATGGAACTCATCGAGATGGGCGAGGAGGACGCCCTCGAGCTGCTCCAGTCGATGGGCCAGGAGGAGAGCGGCCTGCACCAGCTCGCCCGCATCGGCTTCGCCACCCTCGGGCTGCAGACCTACCTCACGGCCGGCCCGAAGGAGGCGCGGGCCTGGACCATCAAGAAGGGCGCGACGGCACCCGAGGCGGCCGGCGTCATCCACACCGACTTCCAGCGCGGCTTCATCAAGGCCGAGGTCATCGCCTACGAGGACCTGGTCGAGCTGGGCTCGGTCGCCGCGGCGCGGGCTGCCGGCAAGGCGCGCATGGAGGGCAAGGACTACGTGATGCAGGACGGCGACGTCGTGGAGTTCCGCTTCAACGTCTGAGCCGCCCGGCTGCTGAGCGAGAATGGGAGCCCCCCCCGATCTCTCGACTTGGAGCCTCCCGTGCCACAAGGGTCAGTCCGCTGGTTCGACCCCGAGAGGGGCTTCGGCTTCCTGGCGCCGGAGGACGGCAGCGCCGACCTGTTCGTGCACGTGTCCGAGATCGTCGCCGACAGCGGCGGGACCCGGCTGCTGCGCGAGGGGCAGGCCGT